>JBJKSR010000135.1:0-4784 GCA_046703965.1 Gammaproteobacteria bacterium
CGGCAAGGATGCCGCGCGTCGCACGTCAGCACAAGGATGTGCTGTCGGGCGCCCCCCCGGCGACCGAGAAACGCAGGGGAGTCCGCGCAGCGGACCGCGGAGGCCGGGTGTCCTTTCTTTTCGTCTCTTTTCTTTGGACAAGCAAAGAAAGGGGCCCGGGGTGCGGGGCGGAGCGCCCGCGAGAACACCACCTGCGCTGCGCAGCAGCGCTCCTTATTCCGGCAGGCATCAGTGCATGAATGACGAACAAACTAAAAACAAGAAACCGATCGGCCGGCTGAACGAATTCGTGATCCGTTGCGCGAACGTCAACGGCACCGGTTCGGCGAGCGCGAACACGCTGCTCGCGAAGTCGTTCTACCGAATGGGTTTGCCCATTGCGGCGAAGAACATGTTTCCGTCGAACATCCAGGGGCTGCCGACGTGGTACGAGATCCGGGTGAGCGAGGCCGGCCACACGGGCCGGCGCGGCAGCGTCGACCTGGTGGTGGCGATGAACCCGCAGAGCTTCAAGGACGACGTGGCGAGCGTGTGCAGCGGCGGCTACCTGCTCTACGACTCGACGCGGCCGCTGGACCCCGCCATGCGCCGCGCGGACGTGACGTTCCTGGGACTGCCCTTCGTCGAGATGGTCCAGCAGCACACCGACCAGCGCCGGCGCCTGCTGTTCAAGAACATCTGCTACGTGGGCGCGCTATCGGCCCTGCTCGACATCGAGTTCGACGTGCTGAAGGACCTGCTCGGGGACCAGTTCAAGGGCAAGGAGAAACTCATCGCACCGAACGTGGAAGCGCTCGAGGCGGGACGCGAGGCGGCGCTCGCCGCCTTCGACTGCCCGCTGCCGATCCGCGCCGAGCGGCGCGACGCCGTCGGCGACGGCATCCTGGTCACCGGCAACGAGGCCTGCGCGCTGGGCTGCGTCTACGCCGGGGCGACCGTCGCCGCGTGGTACCCGATTACGCCCTCGACCTCGCTTGCCGAGGCCTTCGGCGACTACTGCGCCCGCCTCCGCGTGGACCAGGAAACGGGCCGCAACACTTACGCCGTCGTGCAGGTGGAGGACGAGCTGGCCGCCATCGGCGTGGTGATCGGCGCCACCTGGAACGGCGGCCGCGCCTTCACCGCGACGAGCGGGCCGGGCGTGTCGCTGATGAGCGAATTCCTGGGCCTCGCGTACTACGCGGAGATCCCGGCGGTGCTGTTCGACATCCAGCGCGCCGGTCCGTCCACGGGCATGCCGACACGCACCCAGCAGGCCGATCTGATCAGCGCCGCCTACGCTTCGCACGGCGACACCAAGCACGTGCTGCTGTTCCCCTCCTCGCCCGCCGAATGCTTCGAACTGGCGGCCACCGCGTTCGACCTCGCCGAGCGCCTGCAGACGCCCGTGATCGTGATGAGCGACCTGGACCTGGGCATGAACACGTGGCTGTCGCGCCCCTTTGCCTGGGACGACACACGCGAGCCCGACCGCGGCAAGGTGCTCGACCGGGCGGCGCTGGAAACCGGTACGCCTTTCTACCGATATCACGACGTGGACGGCGACGCCATTCCCTACCGCACCTATCCGGGCACGCATCCCTCGCGCGGCGCGTTCTTCACGCGCGGCTCCGGCCACGACAAATACGGCGCCTACACCGAGGACAGCGAGAAGTACCGGGAGAACCTCGACCGGCTGCGCCGCAAGTTCGACACCGCGGCCAGGCTCGTGCCGAAACCCCTGCTGGAGGCGGCGCCCGGCGCGAAGGCCGGCGTGCTGTATTTCGGCACCAGCGCCGAGCCCATGCGCGAGGCTTTCGAAGGGCTGGCGAAGCGCGGCGTCAAGCTCGACGCCATGCGTCTGCTCGCCTTCCCCTTCGGCGAGGAGGTTTACCGCTTCATCGACGACCACGAACAGGTGTTCGTGGTGGAACAGAACCGCGACGCGCAACTGCGCACGCTGCTGCTGGCGGAAGGAGGCATGGATCCGGCGAAGCTCGTCTCGGTGCTGCATTACGGCGGACTGCCGGTCACCGCCGAGTTCCTGATCGAATCGATTCTCGCCGACCTGCCTGCCGGCGCGGCGCGTCCCGCCGCGGGAGCCGCGTCATGAATCCAGACCTCCATCCCCTGTTCGTCACCCCGGCGAACGCCGGGGACCAGTCGGATTTTGTATCCCCGCCACCGGCCGGGATTCCTCCTCTACCGGATACCGGCCTTCGCCGGTATGACGGGGAATCCCAAGACCATCTTCGCAGGATTGCCTCATGACCTACCTCGCCAAACCCCGGGTCCACCACCCGGCCCTGCCGAAGAACACGCTCGGCCTCACGCGGCGCGATTACGAAGGGAAGATCTCGACGCTGTGCGCCGGCTGCGGCCACGACTCGATCAGCGCCGCGCTGATCGAGGCCTGCTTCGAGCTGGAGCTGCCGCCGCACCGCCTCGCGAAACTGTCCGGCATCGGCTGTTCGGCGAAGACGCCGACCTATTTCCTCGGCGCCGCCCACGGCTTCAACGGCGTGCACGGGCGCATGCCCTCGCTCGCGACGGGCGCCAACCTCGCCAACCGCGACCTGGTCTATGTCGGCATCTCGGGCGACGGCGACACCGCCTCGATCGGGATCGGCCAGTTCGTGCATGCGATCCGGCGCGGCGTGAACATGCTCTACCTGGTCGAGAACAACGGCACCTACGGACTGACCAAGGGCCAGTTCTCGGCGACCGCCGACGTGGGCTCCACGAGCAAGGGCGGCGACGCCAATCCCTATCCCCCCATCGACCTGGTCCGCCTGGCGCTGGACCTGGGCGCGGGCTTCGTCGCGCGCGGCTTTTCCGGCGACAAGGACCAGCTCGTGCCGCTGATCCGCGCCGCGCTCACCTACCCGGGCTTTGCCTATATCGACTGCCTGTCGCCGTGCGTAACCTTCAACAACCACGAAGGCTCCACGAAGAGCTATACCTACATCCGCGAACACGACTTCCCCGTCGCCGACCTGGTGCCGCCCAGGGAAGAAATCACCGTGTCCTACGCGCCCGGCGAACGGGCCGACGTCGAGTTGCACGACGGCTCCCGGCTCGCCCTGCGCAAGCTCGACGCGGATTACGATCCCGGCGACCGCAAGGCCGCGCTCGATCTGATCGATGCGCATCGGCGCCGCGGGGAAATCGTCACCGGCCTGCTCTACCACGACCCTCGGGGGACGGACATGCACGCCCACCTGAACACGGTGGAGACGCCCCTCAACGCCCTCGACTGCGGCAAGCTGTCCCCCGGCAGCCGCGTCCTGGAACAGATCAACGCGGCCCTGCGCTGACCTGACTCAAAACAGATCCGATTGGCCGGAGGCGGCCTGCTCCAGCGCGAGCAGTTTTTTCTTGCGCGGGAGTCCCCCGCCGTATCCCGTGAGCGAGCCATCGGCGCCGATGACGCGGTGGCAGGGTACGACGATCGAGATCGGATTGGAGCCGTTGGCGGCGCCGACTGCGCGCACCGCCTTCGGCCGGCCTATCCGGCGGGCGACGTCGCCGTACGACTGCGTTTCGCCATAGGGAATGGCGCGCAGGGCTTCCCAGACGGCGCGCTGAATCGGCGTACCCTCGGGTGCCAACGGAAGGTCGAACCTCCGGCGCCGGCCGGCGAAGTACTCTTCCAGTTGGCGGGCCGCAGCACGCAGGACCGGGTGGTCCGGCCGTTCCCGCCAGTCGGCTTCTATTTCCGGCTGACGTCCGCCGGAAAAATGGATGCCGGTCAGCGCCTTGTCGTCGGCCGTGAGCAGCAGCATGCCCACCGGGCTGTCGCAATGTGTGTAGTAGTTCATGATCTTCTCCTGCTATATCGATGCGGCTGCCGCCGCACGTCATTTATTGGCCCTTCCGGCGGACCTACTTTCGTTTCGGCGGAAGTAGGCAAAGCCATTGTGCCGAGCGTTCGCGGCCATGAACCCGAAGAAACCACCAGCCGGCCAAGGCCTATTCGGGCCCTGGCGGGTCGAGCCGCGCCCTCGCCATCATCCTGAATGCTGGCGACTTCTTCGGGTTTAGCCTTTGGCCTTGCGCCTTCCCTGCGATGCTCGCCCGACGGCACACCCAAATGCGTGAGGGTAGGAGCGGGCCATGCCCGCGATTTATGGGAGCGCCGGCGTCCCGCCGGCTCTTCGCGGCCGGGACGTCCGCTCCTACAGAAAATGGGGTGGCGGAATTGAACGAAGAAGTGTAGGAGCGACGGTCCCCGTCGCGATTCGGTGGACTGGATTCCGGCCTGCGCCGGAATGACAGCGTCGTAGGAGCGGCTTCAGCCGCGATAATCATGATGCGGCCCGGCGATCGATCGCGGCTGAAGCCGCTCCTACAGGAGTGGGACGGACGGTTGTGGCGGCGGCGGTTCCCGTCTCGATCCGATGGGTGGTGCATGCGGTTCATTTTGGTTTCTCCGCCCCGGCATTGGCGGTCACGGCGTGCCAGAGGTGCATGGCTGCATAGGCGCGCCACGGGCGCCACGGTTCGGCACGGGCCAGGGCCCGGCGCGGATCGGTCTCGCCGAGCGCTTTCATCAGGGCATGGTCGGAATGGGGAAACGCATCCGGCCAGGCCAGCGCGCGCAGGGCGACATAATGCGCCGTCCAGGCGCCGATGCCGGGGACGGCGAGCAGGCGCTCCAGCGTGCGTTCGATATCGACCCCGGGTGCAAGGACCAGTTCACCCGCGACACAGGCTTCGGCCAGGGCCCGGATCGCGCGCTGGCGGGAGCGGATGACGCCGAGACGGCCCAACATGTCCGAGTCGGCCTCCGCCAGGCGCTGCGG
>JBJKSR010000136.1:0-5023 GCA_046703965.1 Gammaproteobacteria bacterium
TTGGAGAGCGGGTTCATCCGCAAGATATGCCATTTTTGACGGTATTGAAATTGTGCCCCAGCGCCCGGTCGACACCGGCGCGCGGCGCGCCGGTCAGCGGGTCCGCCGCCGTCTGCGTCTTGGGGAAGGCAATGACTTCCCGGATATTGGCCGCGCCCGTCATCAGCATCACCAGCCGGTCCAGCCCGAAGGCGATGCGGCCGTGCGGCGGCGCACCGTATTCCAACGCCTCGAGCAGGAAGCCGAACTTCTCCCGGGCTTCCTCAGGCTCGATGCCGAGGGTCCCGAAGACCGCACTCTGCATCTCCGGGCGATGGATGCGGATCGAGCCGCCGCCGATCTCGTAACCGTTGAGCACGACATCGTAGGCGCGCGAGAGGACGTCGCCGGGATCCTGTGACACCGACTCCGGTGCATCGACGGCGGGCGCGGTGAAGGGATGGTGCAGCGACTGCCAGCGCTTCTCGTCCTCGTCCCATTCGAACATCGGGAAGTCCACCACCCAGACCCGCGCCCCCAGCGTGCCGACCATCCCGAGGTCTACCGCCCGGAGCACGCGCAGCGCCCCCAGCGACTCCCGTACCACCTTCGCCGGGCCGGCGCCGAAGAACAGGATGTCGCCGGTTTCGGCTCCAGAGGCATCGATGATGCCCTCGAGCGCGGCGTCGTCCAGGAACTTGACGATCGGCGATTGCAGGCCCTCGCGCCCGGCGGCGCGGTCGGTCACCTTGATCCAGGCCAGGCCCTTCGCCTTGTAGCGGGCGACGAATTCGGTGTAGGCGTCGATCTGCCCGCGGGTGAGTTCCGCGCCGCCGGGCAGGCGCAGCACGGCCACGCGCCCGGCGGGATCGGCCGCGGGGGCGGCGAACACCTTGAAGTCGGCGTCCCTGACGATGTCGGCAATCTCGACCAGTTCTAGCGGGATGCGCAGGTCGGGCCGGTCGGTGCCGAAACGGCGCATGGCCTCGGCGTAGGTCAGGCGCGGGAATTCTCCGAGATCCACGTCAAGCTCGGCCTGGAACAGCTCGCGCAACATGCGTTCCATCAGGGCCATGATGGCCGACTGGTCGAGGAAGGTCGTTTCGACGTCGAGCTGGGTGAACTCGGGCTGGCGGTCGGCGCGAAGGTCCTCGTCGCGGAAGCAGCGCGCGATCTGGTAGTAGCGTTCCATGCCGCTCATCATCAACAGCTGCTTGAACAGTTGCGGGGACTGCGGCAGGGCGAAGAAACGCCCGGGATGGGTACGGCTCGGCACCAGGTAGTCGCGGGCTCCCTCCGGGGTGGCCTTGGTCAGGCACGGGGTCTCGATCTCGACGAAGCCGTTGCCGTCGAGGTAGGCCCGCAGGTTGCGCACGATGCGGTGGCGCGCCATGAGGCGCCGCTGCATCGACGGCCGGCGCAGGTCGAGGTAGCGGTAGCGCAGGCGCAGGTCCTCGTTGACCTCCTCGTCTTCCGGGGTGAACGGGGGCGTCCGGGCCGCCGCGAGAACGTCGATCTCCGCAGCCAGCACTTCCACCTCGCCGCTTGCGAGATGGGGGTTCTCGGTGCCTTCCGGGCGGCGGCGCACGCGGCCCCTGATCTCGATGACCCACTCGCTGCGCAGGCGCTCGGCCTGTTCGAAGGCGCTCTCGGCGTCGGGATCGAACACCACCTGCAGCAGGCCCGAACGATCGCGCAGGTCGACGAAGATCACGCCGCCATGATCGCGCCGGCGGTGCACCCAGCCGCAGACCGTGACGCGGCTGTCTATCAGTTCGGCGTTGACCTCGCCACAAAAATGCGTGCGCACGACTTCGCTCCGGGTTATCTGAACAGGCCTCCGAACGAGCCGGAGATTCTCGATGGACTGGGGTCTGAACCGGGCCGCCCGGGGCGGCGCACGATCGCGAACGAGACAGTTTAACGGCCCCGCAGGCGTGCAGCAAGCACGCCGGGGCTCAGGCCGTGGCCTTGCCTCCGGACCCCGACCCGGATTTTGCCGGCGGCTTCTTCCCGGCCTCCGCCGCCTTGTCTTTGCCGGCGGGGGCGTCCTTCGCTTCCGCCGCGGCCGGCTTCGCTTTCTGCTCGCCTTCCCCGGCCACGTTGCGCCGGTTGCCCTTCTTGAAATCGGTCTCGTACCAGCCGCCGCCCTTGAGCCGAAAGCCCACGGGAGAAATCAGGCGCGACACCTCGCCTTCAACGCCGCATTCGGGACAGCGCTCGGGATCGGGATCGGAGATCTTCTGCAGGCGCTCGAACTGGTGGCCGCAGTGATTGCATCGGTATTCGTATATCGGCATGGGTCAACCCCGGATCGGCTCCCGCCTATTATCGGCGCCGCCCGCCGATTTTCTCAAGCACCGGCCCGGCTGCGGTCCGGGACGGCCCCACGACAGCCGCCGTCCCCGATGATAGAATTTCGGGTTCCACTACCTTTGATCGCGGGCCGAACAATGAAGGACGATTATCTCTTCACCTCGGAATCGGTTTCCGAGGGCCATCCCGACAAAGTGGCCGACCAGGTCTCCGACGCGGTGCTCGATGCCATCCTCGGGCAGGACACGCAGGCGCGGGTCGCCTGCGAGACGCTGGTCAAGACCGGCATGGTCATCGTCGCCGGCGAGATCACCACCAATGCCTGGGTGGATCTGGAAAACCTGGTTCGCGAAGTCATCAGGGACATCGGCTACACCGCCGAGATGGGCTTCGACTGGGAAACCTGCGCCGTGCTCAATGCCATCGGCAAGCAGTCGGTCGACATCGCCCAGGGCGTGGACCGCAAGAGCCCCGAGGAACAGGGTGCGGGCGACCAGGGCCTGATGTTCGGCTACGCTTCCAACGAGACCGACGTGCTGATGCCGGCGCCGATCACCTACGCCCACCGCCTGGTCAAGCGCCAGGCCGAGGTACGCCGGTCGGGGCGGTTGCCGTGGCTGCGCCCCGATGCCAAGAGCCAGGTGACGTTCCGCTACGAGGACGGCCGCCCGACGGGGATCGACGCCGTGGTGCTTTCCACGCAGCACGACGACGAGATCGACAACAAGGCGCTGCGCGAGGCGGTCATGGAGGAGATCATCAAGCCGGTGCTGCCCCCCGAATGGCTCGGCAGCGGCACCAAGATCCACATCAACCCCACCGACCGCTTCGTGATCGGCGGCCCCGTCGGCGACGCCGGCCTCACCGGGCGCAAGATCATCGTCGACACCTACGGCGGGATGGCCCGCCACGGCGGCGGCGCCTTCTCCGGCAAGGACCCCTCCAAGGTGGACCGCTCGGCGGCCTATGCCTGCCGCTACGTGGCCAAGAACATCGTGGCCGCGGGCCTCGCCGAGCGCTGCGAGATCCAGGTGAGCTACGCCATCGGCGTGGCCGAACCCACCTCGATTACGGTGGAGACGTTCGGCACGGGGCGCGTCGGCGATGCGGAGCTGACCCGGCTGGTGCGCGAGCATTTCGACCTGCGGCCTTACGGGCTGCTCCAGATGCTCGACCTGGTGCGCCCGATCTATCGCGGCACCGCGGCTTACGGCCACTTCGGCCGCGAGGAACCCGACTTCAGCTGGGAGCGGACCGACAAGGCCGAGGCTCTGGCCGACGCCGCGGGCCTCAAGCGGGCCGCGACCGCCAACTAAGGAACCTGTGAACAGATCAGAGGTTCCCTCGCCGGCAAGGAGCGCTGCGACAGGATTTCCCTGCCAGGCTTGCCGGACGTTTCCCTTTCAACGGCGCTCACCCGAATATGGAGAATGAAATGAACGCAGTAGTTCAGTCTTCGTTCACCGATTACGTGGTGAACGACATCGAGCTGGCCGACTGGGGCCGCAAGGAAATCGCCATCGCCGAGACCGAGATGCCCGGCCTCGTCGCGACGCGCGAGAAATACGCCGGCGACAAGCCGCTCAAGGGCGCGCGGATCGCGGGCTCGCTGCACATGACGATCCAGACCGCGGTGCTGATCGAGACGCTGGTCGCCCTGGGCGCGCAGGTACGCTGGGCCTCGTGCAACATCTTCTCGACCCAGGACCATGCCGCCGCGGCGATCGCGGCCGGCAACATCCCGGTGTTTGCCAAGAAGGGCGAAACCGTCGCCGAATACTGGAGCTACACCCACCGCATCCTCGACTGGGACAACGACCAGGGCCCCAACATGATCCTCGACGACGGCGGCGACGCCACGCTGGCGCTCACGCTCGGCGCCCGCGCCGAAAAGGATCCATCGCTCCTCGACAGCCCCGAGAACGAGGAAGAGACGGCGCTGTTCGCCGCGATCAAGGAACACCTGGCCAAGGATCCGCAGTGGTACTCGCGACGCATGGCCGAAGTGCGCGGCGTGACGGAAGAGACCACCACGGGCGTGCACCGCCTCTACCAGATGGCGAAGGACGGCATGCTGCCTTTCCCCGCGATCAACGTCAACGACTCGGTAACCAAGTCGAAGTTCGACAACCTCTACGGCTGCCGCGAATCGCTCGTGGACGGCATCAAGCGTGCGACCGACGTGATGGTCGCGGGCAAGGTCGCGATCGTCTGCGGCTACGGCGACGTCGGCAAGGGCTGCGCGCAGTCGCTCAAGGGCCTGGGCGCCAGCGTATGGGTCACCGAGATCGACCCCATCTGCGCGCTGCAGGCCGCGATGGAAGGCTACCGCGTGGTAAACATCGACGAACCGGGCGTGATCGAGCAGGCCGACATCTTCGTGACCGCCACGGGCAACTTCCACGTGATCGGCCACGATCACATGCAACGCATGAAGAACGAGGCCATCCTGTGCAACATAGGGCACTTCGACTCGGAAATCGACGTCGCCTCGCTGCGCCGATACGAGTGGGAGAACATCAAGCCGCAGGTGGACCACATCATCTTCCCCGACGGCAAGCGCATCACCCTGCTCGCCGAAGGCCGGCTGGTAAACCTGGGCTGCGCCACGGGCCACCCGAGCTTCGTGATGTCGAACAGCTTCACCAACCAGGTGCTCGCACAGATCGAGTTGTTCACCAGGCCGGGCGAGTACGGGAAGCAGGTCTACGTGCTGCCCAAGCACCTC
>JBJKSR010000137.1:0-7614 GCA_046703965.1 Gammaproteobacteria bacterium
CGGTCCGGGTAGCGTTCCTGCCCGGTGGCCACGATTGCGTCCAGCAACGGCGCCAGGGCGGACCAGCCCCAGCGCTCGCCGCCGTATTCCCGCCAGCCGTCGAAATCCGCGGCGGGACCGCGTACCGCGCACATGGCATTGATCGAGGAGCTGCCGCCGAGGACCTTGCCGCGCGGCCAGTACAGGCGGCGGTTGCCGAGGGCCGGCTGCGGGGCCGTATCGAAGGCCCAGTTGAAGTGCCGGGAGCGCAGGAGCAGGGGCAGCGCGGCGGGCACCCGCAGTGGCCAGGCTCCGTATTCGGGGCCCGCCTCGATCAGGGCGACGCGGCAGCCGGGATCCCGGGACAGCCGTTCCGCGAGCAGGCATCCGGCAGAACCGGCGCCGACGATTACGTAATCGAAGGTGTTGCGTTCACCTGGCTCGCCCATGGCAACTGCTCATAATGCCCATCCGGTACAGCATAGGGCATGCGCGGTCAGAGTGCCCCCAGGCCGCCACCGCGGTTCTTGATCATGGGATCGTCATCCAGCCACAGTACCGCGCCCCCGCTTTCCGCGCGGGCCCTCGCACGCAGCGTGTATTTGTAACTCTTGCCATCGTTGTTCAGGTTGCTGAACCGCAAATGGTGCGGGTTCCCGCCGGGATTGCCGTAGCCGCCGAACTGCGATTGCTGCAAGCGGGCCAACCTGAGCAGGCAGCGAAACAGATACGTCGGCAGGGTGCCGCCCTGTTTCGACTCGGTGATGTTCACGCTCTGCCGGCCGATGAACTCGAGATCGTACGCTACTCCGTCCAGGGTGACCTTCGGCGTTTTCAGTTGAAACTGAAGGTAAACCGGTCCGTTTCCCAGATCCTTGGGTTCGGCGCAGTCGATGTCGCCGTTGCTTTGCAGATGCCTCTTGCTCAGTTCGTCGTCGGCCTCGTAGCGGAAGGTCACCTCTTTTCCGGATGGAATAAGGCTGATATTCGCGACGATGGTCGGGAAGTTCTTTTCGCTCATGGTCCTCTCCTCAGTGATCAAGGTCAGGGTGTCGTCCGCGTCGTGGGGACGAAGGAATGGAAACCTGTTCCGCGGACTTGCCGGAAACGAGGTTCTTGAGTTTCATGAAGTCCGGGGCTCGATAACCGGTCTTTTCCAGCTTAATCACGATGCGGTGCGCCTCGCCGGTCCGTCCGAGTCTCGCATAGGCGGTCGCCATCAAAGTCAGGGTGGCGGGCGGGCGATATCCCGGGCTGGCTTCGGCGATCGCGAGCACGTCGTTCCAGGCCTCTGCACTCCCTTTGCGGCCGAGGGCGTGGAGTTCGTCTCCCAGGAACAGCCGCGTGCTCAGGGTCATGTTGAGGACGGTCGCCGTGTGCTGCTTGTTCGCGGGCAGGGATTCGAGTTTCGCCGATACTTTTTTCGCCAATGCGAGTGCACCGACATGATCTTTGCCCCGGGCCTCGAGCCGGGCCTGCAGCAGTTCACTCCGAGCGAGCAGACCGGTCTGCCATGCAATCACGCCTGGATCCTTCTTCACCAGTTCCTGTGCGATCCGTTCGCCGTTCGCAACCGCTTTCGAGGCGGCTGCGACCTCGTTACGGTCGTATAGCACTTCGCCGAGGTCCACGTAAGCAGCGGCGTCGATCTCCTGCCAGAAGGTGTTGCCGGAATCCTGCGCGACAAGCGCGTCGGCGATCTTGATCGCGTTCTGGAGCCGCTCACGGGCTCCGTCCAGGTCGCCGCGGCTGATTGCCAGGTGGGCGAGACCCCGGTTACAGGTGGCCAGTCCGCTGCGGGCGTCGTTGTTACCCGGGTCGGTGCGCAGGATTTCGCGATAGACGGTGAGTTCCGCCAGGCGCTGCTTGCGGGCGTCTTCAAACCGGCCGAGCTTCTCTTCCGCGTCCGCGAGCCAGCCGCGCGTCTGGCCCATGAGGTATTGCCTGTCGGCATCGTGCGGGAATTCGCGTGCCAGCCTCACGTAAACGAAAACGGCCTTCCGGAAAGCCGCACTGGCGGCTTGGACTTTGTTCTCTTGCAGCAGGGTGCTGCCCAGGTTCACGTTGGCGTCGCCGACTTCACCCTGCCACTTGGGGTTGTGAGGGTCGATCCTGACCAGGCGGTCGGCAAGCGAGCCGTAATGCCTGTACTCGGTCTCGGCGCGATTGAGGTCGCCGCGCTGCCAGTCTATGTAGGCCAGCCAGGAGACGCTCTGCGCATGGTCGTAGATGCGCTGCGGATCGTCCGGCTTGAGCGCGAGGAGCCGGGCGGTCGTCGCCGAGGCCTGTTCGAATACGGACAGGGCGGCGTCCAGGTGGCCGCGCAGATTGTCCACCTGGCCGATCAGGCGCAAAGCGCGGGCGCGGCGCTCCAGCGAGTCGGAATCCAGAGAGTTCGGGTCTTGCGACGAATAGTAGGCGAGGGCGCGCTTTCCTATCATGTCCAGCAGATCCAGGCGGCCGATGGGTTGCAGTTCGGTACGCAGGTTCCCGAGCATGAAAGCGACCAGGCTTTCCGCCTGTGCGCGCCGGCGTTCCGCGAGATTGCGCTGGAAGGTCGCTTCCAGCGCGAGCAGGGAGGTGGCCGTCATGACGGCCAGGGATAAGGCGGCCACTGCCGCCCATCGCCGGTTGCGGCGCTGCAGTTCCCGCCGCCGCAGTTCGTCGAGATTGACGTCGAGCATGCCCGCGATCAGTTTCATGAGGGCAAGCCCGCGGCCGTCGCCACCGGGGCGAATGTCGGCGGCGAGCGGCTCGACGGGTTCGCCGACGGGCTTTCCCGCTTCGTCGATGCGGCGCCTCAGCGCCGGCGGGAAGCACTCGGCTTCCTTGCCGGCGCCGTTCTCGGAGGCCAGCGGTTCGCCGCCGACGATCAGGCACAGGATGCGGTCGCCACGGCCGCTGCGCTTGAAGCGCAGGATCTCTTCGTTGACCCATTTGGAACTTGCGGCCGCGGGCGAGCAGACGACGATCAGCGAGTCGGAGTTTTCCAGCGCTTGGCTGATCTTCTCGCCGAGGTCGTCGGCCGTCGCCAGTTCCTCGCGGTCGCGGAACACCGGGGTGAGGCGGCGCGTGATGGCGCCCGCACTGGTCCGGCGTCCGACCAGGCGGTGCGGTACGCGATAGAACTCCAGGCGCCTGTGAAGCCAGTTCGCCCAGCGCCTGTCACGATGACTGTAGGCAATGAAGGCCCGGTAGCGACGGACCTTCTCCTCCCCCGCCACAGCGCCCTCCTGCAGCGTACGGCAAACCGTTCGTTACAAAAATATAGTCTTAATACAGGGACTTGTCCAGTGACAGAGCGTGTTTTCTAGAGTCTGGACTGCTCCAACGGCCGCTCGCGATGCATCAGTATCCACTCCGCATGTTCGTCCAGGGAAGCGTTGCCGAGCACGCGCAGTACCTCCAGTTTTTCCTCGCGGCTGGAGGCCGAGTCCACGCGCCGCCGTGCGTTGCCGAAGATGCGCGCCATGAAACGGTATTGCTTGATCAGTTCCTTGTCGGCGCGTTTATGAGAGTAGGCGCCGCGTACGGCGGCGATCAGGGGCAGCAACCCGAGCAGCAGCAGCATGGCCGTGCGCGTGCCGGAACCGAAACCGCCGCCGAAGACGGCAAGAATGACGGCAATGGTCATTCCGCTCCACAGGCACAGCGCGCCCAGTCCTTCGGTCAGGCGGTGCAGATGGTAACGCAATCGGGCCTGGCGCAGGTAATAGCCGAGTTGCCCGGAACCGTCCTGTCCGGAGTGCTTCCCGACCCATTGCTCGAGTACGAAGTCACGGCCCGTGTCGCCGGTGTCGGGCTGCGGTCCGGCCTCGAGTTCGACGTCGCGCATCACGTGCCGTATCCATCCGAGTTCCGGGTCCTGGGTCTGGAGGAAGTTTTCGTAGGCGAAGCGCCCGTCGCCGTCGTTGCCGATCCCCGCGATGGACCAGTAGCACTGCACGCGAAGCCCCTCTGAGAGGATCCGGTAGTCGAGGTACTTGCGGTGCCAGTCGCCGCGGCGCGCCACTTCGTAAACCCCGAATCCCACGGCGAACAACCCGAGGAACGCATAAAGCAGCAGCGGCTGCTCAGGCAGGGTCGAGTAGGCGACGAAGGTGCTGCCCATCAGCACCGCGACGGTATAGGTCGAGCGCAGGGCGAGGTTGAGCCGGCGCTGGAAGCGGTTGGCCAGGCGGTCCGCGGCGTCGAACATCCGTGCGATGTGGACGACGCCGCGGGGCCAGTGCATGGCCTTCCCCGCGGCGAGCAGGCTCGGTGGTTCCTGGCCGTCCGGATCCCCCCAGCGCCGCAGGTCGCGGTTGAACTTGCCGGTCATGGCGAGGATGTGCGCATGTCTGGCGGGCATTTCGGCCGTGCGGTGCGAGCCGGGATCTCCGGTCAGCCAGGCGGTCTCGAGGGGTTGCAGCGGAGAGGCCGGCGCACCGTCGTCGCGTTCCCGCGAACAGGCAATATGGTAGGTGAGGTCGTTCTCGTCGTCGGCGAGCACTTCCTGGCCGATGGGTTGGGTCGCGGCGTGGGCCGGGTAAATGTTGTAAAGGCGATAGCGTACGATCTGCGCCGTCCCGCCGATCTGCTCCGAGGGCTTCCCGTCCCAGACGGCAACGAGGACCTGGGAATGGCTGGACACGAAGACGCCGAGCTGGGCATATTCACTGTCCCGCAGCGTGCCTGGCTGTGCTACCTCCCGGGGTTCCACGCCGGGGCGCAGCGGCAGTTCGAAAACCGTCGCCCGGGAACACAGCCGGTCGAATTCTTCCCTCGATGCGTCGTCGCTGAAGTCCTGCACGTAGTAGTCGCGCGGCAGCGGCAGGGGGACGACCAACGGAATGCCGCGGGCAACGGCGGCCCGGGCGAAAATTCTTTCCCCGCCTTCGGCGAGCGGGCAGAGCGCCTGCAGCGGCGTTTCCGGGAACCGCCGCGCCAGGTCGTCGAACAGGTCGCCGACGAGCCGCTCGATGCCGGCGGACTCCCTGGAAGGGAGGTCGCGGTGGGCAGTGACCCCGACCGTCAGTCGAACGGGGCGGAGCGCCCCCTCGTGCGTGCTCGCTGTCATTGCGGATCGTCCGTGCGCCGTCTTCATGTGCCCCGGAGTGCGGCGGTCCCCGCAATCTAGACCAGGGGCGCGGGGAACGCAAGCGGCGGCAACGCGACCGGCGTTGCCGTGCCCCGTGCCTTCGATCAGCGGATTTGCATTCTTCAAAACACTAAAGTAAATTGTAAGCTTTAAAGATTGCGCGAGGAGGCCATGAGGGGACAATCCGGCCGGTTGACGATAGGGCGCCTCGCCCGTCACGCGGGCGTGGGTACCGAGACCCTGCGCTACTACGAGCGCCTCGGCCTGATTCGACCGCAACGGCGTACCGAATCGAACTATCGGCTCTACGGGGCGGAAGCGGGGCGCCGCCTCGGCTTCATCCGGCGCGCCCAGGCGGTGGGCTTTTCGCTGGACGAGATACGGGAACTGCTGTCTTTGCACCATCGTGCCGGTGCCCGCGCCGCCGAGGTCAAGGCCATTGCCGAAAAGCGCATCCGGGAAGTCGAGGCCCGCATCCGCGACCTGGAGCGTATGCGCGACGGACTGAAGGCGCTATCCGCCCAATGCAGCGGACGGGGACGGGCCGAAGACTGTCCGATACTCGGCGCCCTCGCAGGGTCGGAACCGGAATGAGTGCGCCGCGCATAGACCTCGTCTACTTCCGCGGTTGCCCGCACGTGGACACCGCCCGGGAAGCGATTCGCACCGCATTGCGGGGCATGCCGGCAGTCTCCGGATGGCGCGAATGGGATCGCGACGACCCGGCCACGCCCGAAACGCTGCGTGTGCACGGCTCGCCGACCGTCCTGGTCGACGGGTGCGACGTGACGCCGGCCGTCGAGGACGGGGCGTGCTGCCGGGTCTACGCGACGAAGGACGGGGTCGGGGGCGCACCGTCGCCGGACGCGATCCGCTCGGCGCTGGAATCGGCAAATGCTAAACAACGCACGGGAGAAGGGACATGACCGGTATACCGGGCTGGCTCGACGTGCTGGCCTGGGTCTGGCCGGTGCTCGCGATCGTCACGGCGGCGGTCATCGTGGTCGACATCGGACGGGGACGACGCCAACCCATGCGCATCATGGAAGCAGTATGGCCGGTCACGGCCCTGTATTTCGGCCCGGCGGTGCTCGCTTTCTACGGGCACTTCGGCCGCGCCTCCGCCGGCGGCGAACATCATCACGCGGCGCACAAATCCTACTGGCAGAGCGTGTTCATTTCGGCGAGCCACTGCGGTGCGGGTTGCACGTTGGGCGATATCATCGCCGACGCGGCGATTGCCGGCTTCGGGATCGTTCTCGTACCCTTTGCGCTCGGCACTTCATTTATCCTCGATTTCAGCGCGGCATACGTCCTGGGCATTCTGTTCCAGTACCTGCCGATCCGGGCGATGGGCGAGCCCTCGCGCCTGAAGGCGCTTTGGTCGGCCGTCAAGGCCGACACGCTGTCGCTGATCGCTTTCGAGATCGGCCTGTTCGGCTGGATGGCACTGGTGCGCCTCGTGTGGTTCCCCGGCCTGGGAGCGGACACGGCGCTGTTCTGGTTCATGATGCAGGTGGGCATGGTCATCGGCTTCGCCACGACCTATCCCGCGAACTGGTGGCTGGTAAAAGTCGGCATAAAGCACGGCATGTGAGGTAAGAATGGACGCAGGTACACAAGGCGGGACACCGGCGCGCGAGAGGGATCCGGTCTGCGGGATGGCCGTGAATCCGGAAACCGCGGAGCATCGATCGGAGCACGGCGGCAAAACCTACTATTTCTGCTGCGGCGGCTGCCGGAGCAAGTTCGAGGCCGATCCGGGGCGCTACCTCGGGGAAGAGCCCGCCGTGAAACCCGCCGGGGGTGGAACGTATACCTGTCCGATGCATCCCGACGTGAAACAGGAAGGGCCGGGCGATTGCCCGCAGTGCGGCATGGCGCTGGAGCCGGCGGTGCCGCAGCGCGGAGTCGAATACACCTGCCCGATGCATCCGGAGATCGTGCAGGACCATCCCGGCGACTGCCCCAAGTGCGGCATGGCGCTGGAGCCGCGGACCGCGGCCGCGCAGTCCGGTTCCAACCCCGAACTCGTGGCGATGACGCGTCGCCTGTGGCTGAGCGCGCCGCTCGCGGCGTTGCTGTTGCTGCTGACGATGGGCGACTACCTGCCGGGACTCGATTTCCGAGCCTGGCTCGGCGCGGCGTATGGCTGGGTGCAGCTCGTGCTGGCGACGCCCGTCGCCCTTTACGGCGGTTCGGTCTTCTTCCAGCGCGGCTGGCGTTCGCTCAAGGGCTTCAATTTCAACATGTGGACGCTGATCGGGCTCGGCACCGGCGTGGCCTACGTGTTCAGCATCGTCGCGCTCGTCTTCCCCGGGTTCCTGCCGACGGCGTTTCTCGGCCGCGGCGGGGAAGTGCCGCTCTACTTCGATTCCACCGCGGTCATCATTACGCTGGTGCTCATCGGGCAGGTGCTCGAGCAGCGCGCCCGCGAGCGAACGTCGGGCGCGATCCAGGCCCTGCTCAACCTGGCGCCGCCGCGCGGGCGGGGCGTCCGCGACGACCGCACGGCCGAGGTTATGGATATCGCCCGGGTGACAAGCGGCGACGGG
>JBJKSR010000138.1:0-4485 GCA_046703965.1 Gammaproteobacteria bacterium
AGCGTGGGCTCGCCGGCCTCGGCGGTGGCCGCAGCCACGGGCGCCGGCACCCACGCCAACCGGGCCAAGGTGCTGGTTGCCCAGCCGGCCCACGTCCCGCGGCTGGCTCCGCGCACCATCCCCGCCCGAAATCCCTACCTCATGACCAGCATGCTGCATAGCGTAATCACCAGCGGCACCGGCCACGCCGCCCGGGTCCTCGGACGCGACGACCTGGCGGGCAAGACCGGCACCACCAACGATTTCTCCAATGCCTGGTTCGACGGCTTCGGCCCGCGACTGGTCGCCGTCACCTGGGTCGGCTACGACCAGCCGCATTCGCTGGGCTATGGCGAGACCGGTGCGCGGGCCGCCCTGCCCATGTGGATCGACTTCATGGGTGCGGCGTTGAAGGGCGTGCCCCAGGCGCCACCCAACATGCCCCCGGGACTGGTAACCGTGCGCATCGATTCGAAGACCGGCCTGCGCTGCAATGCCGGCGACCCCAATGCGATCTGGGAAACCTTCCGCAGCGACAACCTGCCGCCGTGGAACCAGGGCAAGGAAGCGCCAAGCCTGTATGGCGGCGGATCCGGAGGCGGCGGATGAAACCCGATCACGCTCGCCGATTGCTGGCGCAGGAAGCGGCCCGCATCCTGTCCGAGGAGGGGCGCCGCGATTTCCTCGCCGCGAAGCACAAAGCCGCCGCGCATCTGGGCCTGGCCCTCAAGTACCTGCCGACGAACCGGGAAATCGAGGCGGCGCTGGTTGCGCACCAGAGGCTGTTCGAGGCACCGGCGCAACCGGCCCGCCTGGCGCGACTGCGCCGAACGGCGCTCCAGGTCATGCAGTGGCTGGATGGCATGGAAACGCGCGCGGCGGGGGCCGTACTCGGCGAAATCGCCACGGCGCACGCCCGCGTGCAACTGCATGTCTTCGTCGAACCGCCGGAACGGCTCGTCTTCAGGCTGACCGATCTCGGGGTGGATTACGAGGAAAACACCCGCCGCTACACCTGGCGCAGCGGACGGGTCCGCGACGTACCGATGTTCGCCTTCTCGGTCGACGGACAGGTCGTGGAAGCCACGGCATTCGGCCTGAACGATCTGCGCGAGGCGCCCATGGACGCGGTCGACGGCCTGCCCATGCGGCGCATCAACCGGGCGGGCCTGGAAAGCCTGATCGAGGCGAGCGTCTCACCGGTACCCGGTTAATGCCCCGTCGGGGCTCAGCCACCCGGTTCCATAAGAACTCTCGCCAAGACGCCAAGTCGCCAAGATTTATCAAGAAGGATGGACCGTCCGGCCGCAAAGCGGCCGGACATATATCAGCGCATTTTATTCTTGGCAGTCTTTGCGTCTTTGCGAGAGGTTCTCCGCGGGGTTCAGCGCTTGTCTAGGGGGACGAATTCGCGCTTGTCGGCACCGGTGTAGAGCTGGCGCGGACGCCCGATGCGCATGTGCGGATCGGTCACCATTTCCTGCCAGTGCGCCACCCACCCGACCGAACGGGCGATCGCGAACATCACCGTGAACATGTCCGTGGGAATGCCCAGCGCCTTGTAGATGATGCCGGAGTAGAAATCGACGTTGGGATAGAGCTTGTGGGACACGAAATAGTCGTCCTTGAGCGCTATCTCCTCGAGCTTGAGCGCCAGGTCCAGCAGGGGTTCCTGGCGGCCACCCAGGCTTTCCAGCACCTGGTACGTCATCGAGCGGATGATCTTGGCGCGCGGGTCGTAGTTCTTGTAGACGCGATGGCCGAAGCCCATCAGGCGGAACGAATCGTTCTTGTCCTTGGCCTTGTTGACGAACTTCTCGATTTTGTCCGGCGAGCCGATCTCGTTGAGCAACTTGAGCACGGCCTCGTTGGCGCCCCCGTGCGCGGGACCCCACAGGCAGGCAATGCCGGCGGAAATGGCGGCGTACGGATTGGTGCCGGAGCTGCCGGCCAGACGCACCGTCGAGGTGCTGGCGTTCTGCTCGTGGTCGGCGTGCAGGATAAACAGCAGGTTCAGCGCCTTGGCCGCCACCGGATTGACCTCGTAGGGCTCGCTGGGCACGGCGAACAGCATATGCAGCAGGTTCTCCGCGTAGCCGAGTTCGTTGCGCGGGTACATGAAGCGCTGGCCGATCATGTGCTTGTAGGCCGCGGCGGCAACCGTCGGCATCTTGGCGATCACGCGCTTGGCGAACAGGTCGCGGTCGTCGGGATCATGGATGTTGGTCGTCTCGTAATAGAAAGCGGAAAGCGAGGCCACCACGGCGGTCATCATCGCCATCGGATGCGCGTTGGGATGAAAGCCCTTGAAAAAGCGCAGCACGTACTCGTTGAGCAGCGTGTGATAGCGAATCTCCTTCTCGAAGGCTTTCAGTTCCTCCGCGTTCGGCAGCTCGCCGTTGAGCAGCAGGTAGGCGACCTCCAGAAAGGTGCAGTGCTCGGCCAGCGCTTCGATCGGGTAGCCGCGGAACAGCAACACGCCGTTTTCGCCGTCGATGTAGGTAATGGCGCTTTCGCAGCTGGCCGTGGAAACGAAACCGGGATCGAAGGTGAACACGCCCTGGCCACGGTAGAGTCCGTTGATATCGATCGCAGACGGACCCAGCGTCGGCTTGCGCACTTCCAGCTCTATCTGGGTGCCGTCCGGCGCGCTTAATTCATACTGGGGCGAACGCTCCGACATCACGAATCTCCTTGGTATTTGACGGGGGGCAACGGACGATCCGTCGTCCCGAGGGCGGCCGCACTGCCGGGCCGCCGAGAAAGCGCGCCGGAGTCGGCCGACGCGCGGGGGTCTGGGCCGCGGGCCGGTCGATCAGCTCGCGGACGCGCCGTACTTGCGGCGGAACTTGTCTACCCGCCCGGCCGTATCGACGATTTTCTGCTTGCCGGTATAGATGGGATGGCAAGCGTAGCAGACCTCGACGTGCAAGTCTTCGCTCAGCGTGGAACGCAACTTGAAGGAGTTGCCGCAACTGCAGGTCACGCTGATCTCGTTGTACGCGGGGTGAATGCCTTCTTTCATGGTCGCAAAAAGGGGCTGTAAAGCTCGCTATTATACCAGCAGGCCGCCCCTGGAAGCGAACCGGAGGCCACACGCAGGGCCACGGGCCCGGGGCGCCTTCAGTTAGCGTTCAAAGTCAGAGTCTTGCTCATCAGATCCCTCTAACCCCCTATCTGCCCGTGAGAAATCGGACTCTTCCACAACCCCTGTGGATAACTTTGTGGAGGAACGGAAGAAATCGGCTTTCCGAAGGGTTGCGAATGCTACGGGCTTCGGATTGGCGCATTTTTCAACACGCAAACAAATATCCAATTAAGTCAAATACATAGAACCCTTTTGGGCTAAACGGCGGGGCGCAATGTCCACCTTACGGGCGCATCCGGATCTGCAATTCAAACGCAGTGCATAACCCGTTGTTTCTCCGTCGGGGCGGAACATCAGACGGGCAGGAAACGCGCCTGTAATTCGTTGAGGTAACGCAATCCGAGCGTGGTGGGCCGCACCCTCTCGCCGTCGGTCCCGAGGAGCCCGTCGCCAACCGCGGCGGCTACCGGCCCGGACAGCGTTTCGCGCGGCAGTCCGGTACGCGCCTCGAAAGACGCCCAGTCGAATCCCGCCGGACAGCGCAGAGCGTTGAGAAGATACTCGAAGGCGCGCTCTCCGCAGGCCACTTCGCGCACGCTGCACGCGCCGGCGCCGCCGGCCAGACGCAGCCAGCGCCCCGGCGAGCGAATGCGTTCGCTGCGCAGGATCTGCGACCCGGCACTGCGCTTGCCGTGCGCGCCGGGCCCGAGGCCGATGTAATCGCCATAAGCCCAGTAATTCTCGTTGTGGCGGCAGCGCGCCCCCCGGCGCGCGTGGGCAGAGACCTCGTAGCGTTCGTAGCCGGCCGCAGCCAGCCGCTCGTGCCCTTCGGATTCCATGGCCTTCATTTCGCTTTCCGCGGGCAAGCGCGGGGGGCGGCGGTAAAAGGCGGTGCCGGGTTCCAGCGTGAGTTCGTACCAGGACAGGTGCGGGGGCGCGCAAGCGAGGGCCCGGTCAAGGTCCTCGAGCGCGGCGGCGGCATCCTGGCCCGGCAGCCCGTACATGATGTCGAGGTTGAAATTGCCGATGCCCGAGGCGGCCAACTCCTCGATCGCCCGCGCGGTTTCGGCTGCCGTGTGGATGCGCCCGATGCGCCGCAAGAGACCGTCGTCGAAGCTCTGCGCGCCGAGGGAAACCCGGTTGACGCCCGCCTCCGCATATTCCGCGAAGCGCCCGCGCTCGACGGTGCCCGGATTGGCCTCCAGCGTGATCTCGGCGGCATCGCCCAACCCGGTGCGCCGGCGGATGCCCGCGATCAGGTCTCCGAGCATGGCCGCGGGCTTCAGGCTCGGCGTCCCGCCCCCGAAAAACAGCGTGACCGGCGGCGCCGCCAATGGCCGCTGCTCCAACTCGAAATCGAGGTCGCGCAGGACCGCTGCCCCGAAGTCGGCGAACGGCGTCTCGCCGGGGGCCACGTG
>JBJKSR010000139.1:0-3643 GCA_046703965.1 Gammaproteobacteria bacterium
CCGCCGCCCGAACGCTGGGAGGAGCTGCGGCGCTGGGTGGACTGTCCGGACGTCTTCTTCGTCGCGGCGACGGGCTTCCTGGTCTCCGTTTCCTCGGTGGCGTCTCCGTGCAGCGCGCCGAGCAGCCGCGAGAACCAGCCCCCGCCGTTGCGTTTCGCAGGCGGCGCCTCGCGCTTCGGCATGGGTCCGGACGGGCGCAGCGCCGGCACGGCCGGCGTGGTTATCGCCCTCGCGGGCTCGCGGGCGGGTACCGGGACTTCAGGCGCGGTCACGATGTGATGCGACGCCGTGGTGCGTTCGTCGAGCTGGTCGCTGCGCAGGCGCTCGATGCGGAAGGCCGGCGTATCCATGTGCGGGTTGGGCACGAGTACCACGGCGACGCGGCACTGGGCCTCGATGTCCGCCAGGTTCTTGCGCTTCTCGTTCATGAGGTACGTCGCGACCGGCACCGGGACTTCCACGATGACGCGCCCGGTGCGCTCCTTGATCGCTTCTTCGTGGATCAGGCGCAGCACGGATATGGAGAGCGATTCCACGGACCGGATGTTGCCCTCGCCCTCGCAGCGCGGGCAGCGCTCGAGCACCGCTTCGTTGAGCGAGGGACGCAGGCGCTGACGCGAGAGTTCGAGCAGGCCGAAGCGCGAGATGCGGCTGATCTGCACCCGCGCCCGGTCGCTGTCGAGCGCCTGGTGCAAGCGCTGCTCCACTTCGCGCTGGTGGCGGTTCGAGCCCATGTCGATGAAGTCGATGACCACCAGGCCGCCGAGGTCGCGCAGCTTGAGCTGGCGCGAGATTTCCACGGCCGCCTCCAGGTTCGTATTGAACGCGGTCTCGTTGATGTCGCTGCCCTGCGTGGCGCGTGCCGAGTTGACGTCGATCGAGACCAGTGCCTCCGTCGTGTCGAATACCAGCGTGCCGCCGGAAGGCAGGCGCACGCGGCGCTGGTAGGCGGCGTCGATCTGGCTCTCGATCTGGAAACGCGTGAACAGCGGCACCTTGTCCTGGTAATGCTTGAGCTTGCTTAGCTGTTCCGGCATGACCATTTCGACGAATCCGCGGGCATCCTCGTAGATGCCGGCCTCGTCAACAAGTACCTCGCCGATGTCGTTCGTGAAGTGGTCGCGCAGCGCGCGGATAATGACGTTGGATTCCTGGTAGATCAGGAACGGCGCCGGGCGCGACTCGGCCGCCTGCTGGATCGAGGCCCAGATGCGGCACATGTACTCCAGGTCCCAGTTGATCTGCTCGAGGCTGCGGCCCACGCCGGCGGTGCGCACGATGACGCTCATGCCCTCGGGCAGGTCGAGCTGGGAGAGAATGCTGCGGATTTCGTCGCGGTCCTCGCCTTCGAGCCGCTTGGAAATGCCCCCGCCGCGTGGATCGTTGGGCTTGAGCACGAGATAGCGCCCGGCGAGGCTGACGAAGGTGGTCAGCGCGGCCCCCTTGGTGCCGCGTTCTTCCTTTTCGACCTGCACGATGACTTCCTGGCCTTCGCGCAGCGCGTCGCGTATCGACTGGTGCTCGCCGGGCTTGCTGTCGCCCTGGCGGTAGCCGGGCGCGATCTCGCGCAACGGCAGGAATCCGTGGCGCTCGGCCCCATAGTCCACGAAGCAGGCTTCGAGACTGGGCTCCACCCGTGAAATGCGTCCCTTGTAGATGTTGCCTTTCTTCTGTTCGGCGCTGGGGACTTCGACGTCGAGGTCATACAGTTCCTGGCCATCGACCAGGGCGACCCTCAGCTCCTCGGGCTGGGCCGCGTTAATCAGCATACGCTTCATTGTGTTGTTACCTGTGTGAGCGGGCGCTCGCACCGCCGTTGGCGGCTGGCATCCAGCGCGAGGGGGGAGCGACGTGTGCCACACGGGGCGGACGGTCGTCGGGACGGCCATCCGCGGAGGAATCGACTCCGCCTGATTCAGCGCTTGGCAACCATGCCGGGCATGGGAGCGCCATCCATTCACTTCCCGCCGGCATGGATTCGCCCCGATGGGCGGGTTCCGGCCGGCGGACTTCAAACCTTGCCCGCGTCGCGTCCGCCTCGTTGGCGGGCCGCCCGGGCGCGGACACGTTGCCCTTCCGGACAACGTGCATACTATATCAGTAACGCCGAATCGAGTACAGGCTTTTGCCGGAGAAACAAGCGCTTGCGGGAAAGGGCCGCCGCCTCGAAGTGCGCCGCCTGACGGTGAGCGAGGATCTCGCCGGACAGCGGCTCGACAACTTCCTGGCGCGCGAGATGAAGGGCGTTCCCAAGGGGCACGTCTATCGCCTGCTGCGCACCGGCCAGGTCCGCGTCAACGGGGGTCGACGCAAGGCGGACTACCGCCTCGAGGCCGGCGACGAACTGCGTCTGCCGCCGGTGCGAGTGGCGGAACGCGCCTCCTCGCCCGGCCCGTTGAAGCGCGGGGCGGCCCTGCTGCAGGAGGGCGTGCTCTATGAAGACGACGTGCTGCTGGTGGTGAACAAACCCTCCGGCCTGCCCGTTCACGGGGGCAGCGGATTGGACGGTGGGCTGATCGAGGCCCTGCGCCGTCTGCGCGACGAGCCGGGACTGGAACTGGT
The DNA here is from genome assembly GCA_046703965.1 of Gammaproteobacteria bacterium. Lineage (GTDB taxonomy): Bacteria > Pseudomonadota > Gammaproteobacteria > JAKDMP01 > JAKDMP01 > JBAUSV01. Next base: position 2,563 of record JBJKSR010000139.1, read on the forward strand.
GCACCGGCTCGACCGCGAGACCTCGGGTTGCCTGTTGATCGCTCGCCGGCGCTCGGCCCTGCGTGCCCTGCATGCGGCGTTCCGCGAAGGACGCGTCCGCAAGCGCTACCTGGCCCTGGTGGTCGGTGGCGTGCGGCGTTCCTTCGACAGCCGGGCACCGCTGGAGCGCTTCGTCAAGCGCGGCGGGGAGCGGCATGTGGCGGTGAAGGAGGGCGGCCGGGCGGCACAGACCCGCTTCAATCCGTTGGCCTGCGGCGAGGAGTACAGCCTCGTCGAGGCGCTCCCGGATACCGGGCGCACGCATCAGATTCGCGTGCATGCCGCGCATGCGGGTCACCCGATCGCGGGCGACACCCGCTACGGTGACAAGACGCGCAACCGCGAACTGCGCGAGCTGGGCCTCCGGCGCCTGGCACTGCACGCCTCCGGTATTGCGTTCGACCACCCGCGCAGCGGCGAGCCGCTGGAGTTCGGTGCGCCGCTGCCGGACGATCTGCGACCCGTGATCAAACAGCTCACCGGCTACGAGGGGTCTGACTGACGGGATGCAGGAGCGGGCCCTGCCCGCGATTGGTTGGGATGAATCGCGGCTGAAGCCGCTCCTACAACACCCTTCGACCAGCACCTGTGGGGGCGGGCCATCGCAACCCCGGGAGCGCCGGCGTCCCGCCGGCTTTCATCGTTTGTCGGCCCTCCCGGCGGGGTGACTTTATGTTTCGCCAAAAGTCACCAAAAGCATTGTGCCGGGCGTTCGCGGCCATGAACCCGAAGAAGCCACCAGCCGGCCAAGGGCCTATCCGGGCGCTGGCGGGCCGAGCCGCGCCTTGCCTTGCTCTTCACTCAACCCAGAGGGACGGCTATGGGTGTCGCTCCAGAGCGGCGGCAATGCGCGCCTCGCCCTCGCCATCATCCCGAATGCTGGCGACGTCTTCGGGTTGGCGCTCGGCCTTGCGCCTCCCCTGCGATGCTCGCCCGCAACGGGCCGGGCGGCAACTCGGCCAATGCCATATATGGCATTGGCCTCAAACACTCCGCCCTCTTACCCGTTGCGGGCTGCGCTTCTCGGCGCGCCCGACGGCAC
>JBJKSR010000140.1:0-7705 GCA_046703965.1 Gammaproteobacteria bacterium
AAGCGTAGCCGGAGCCCGAGCAGGAGCCGGAGTCCGCGAAGAAGCCGGCCGAAGCGGAACCGTCCGAAAAGGCCCCGGCAGAGCAAAAGGCGCAGAAGGCGGAGAAGCCGTTATCGCCCTCGGTGCGCCGGCTCGTCGAGGAGCACGATCTCGATCCCGGCACCATCCCGGCCACGGGCCGCGACGGTCGTCTGACCAAGGCCGACGTGCTGAGTTATCTCGAAAGCGGCGGGCAGGAAAAGGCGCCGGCCCCCGCGCAGACGAAGGCGCCCGCGGCGCCGAGTGCCCCGGCCGGCGCGCGCGAGGAACGCCGCGTGCCGATGTCGCGCATGCGGGCCCGCATCGCCGAGCGCATGATCGAGTCGCAGACCTCGACCGCCATGCTGACCTCGTTCAACGAGGTGGACCTGGGCGCGGTGATGGAGATCCGCAAGCGCTACAAGGAGCCGTTCGAGAAGAAGCACGAGGTGCGCCTGGGCTTCATGTCGTTCTTTGTCAAGGCGGCGGTGAAGGCCCTGCAGAAGCACCCGGTCGTCAACGCCTCGATCGAGGACAACGACATCGTGTACCACGATTACTGGGATATCGGCGTGGCCGTATCCACCGACCGCGGCCTGATCGTGCCGGTGGTCCGCGATTGCGACCGCCTGTCGTTCGCGGAGGTGGAGCGGCAGATCGCGGACTACGCCAGAAAGGCGCGCGAGGGCAAGATCGCGATCGAGGACATCACCGGCGGCACGTTCACCGTGACCAACGGCGGGGTGTTCGGATCGCTCATTTCGACGCCGATCATCAATCCGCCGCAGAGCGCGATCCTGGGCATGCACAAGATCCAGGAGCGTCCGATGGTGGTGGACGGCGAAATCAAGGTCCGGCCGATGATGTACATCGCACTGACCTACGATCACCGCATCATCGACGGCAAGGACGCGGTGCTGTTCCTGGTGGCGATCAAGGAAGCGCTGGAAGATCCGGCACGCCTCTTGATCGATTTGTAAATTGTGAATATCTCTCGCAAAGGCGCAGAGGCGCAAAGGTTCTAAGAGAGAATATTTCTTTGCGTCTTGGCGCCTTGGCGAGAATCTGATTCTTACTGCGCACGCGCCAGATATGGATACCCGGGAGTAATGAAATGAGTGAGACCTTCGACGTCATCGTGATCGGCAGCGGGCCCGGCGGCTACATCGCCGCGATCCGGGCTGCGCAGAACGGTCTCAAGACCGCCTGCATCGACAAATGGATCAATCACGACGGTTCGACCGCGCTGGGCGGCACCTGCCTGAATGCAGGCTGTATCCCGTCGAAGGCAATGCTCGAATCCTCGGAGCTGTACGAGCGCACGGGTCACGAGTGGGCCGACTTCGGCATCAAGGTGAGCAAGGTCGACCTCGATCTCGCGACCATGCAGAAGCGCCGCGCCGCGATCGTCAAGCAATTCACGGGCGGCGTCGCGCAACTGTTCAAGGCCAACGGCGTGACCGCCTACGAGGGTGCTGCACGTCTGGAGAAGGGACTGAAGGTCGTGGTCGAGGGCCACGACGGCAAGAAGCAGACGCTCACCGCGAAGAACGTCATCCTTGCCGCCGGCTCGGTGCCGGTGGAGCTGAAACCCCTGCCGTTCGACGGCAAGGACGTCGTCGACTCCTGGGACGCACTCGAACTCGCGGAAGTGCCCAAGCGCCTCGGCGTGATCGGCGCGGGCGTGATCGGCCTCGAGATGGGCAGCGTATGGCGCCGCCTGGGCAGTGAGGTCACCATACTGGAGGCCCTCGACGAGTTCCTGCCGATGACCGATGCGCAGGTCGCCAAGGAAGCGCAGAAACAGTTCAAGCGCCAGGGCCTCGACATTCGCATGGGCACCAAGGTCACCGGCGCGAAAAAAGGCAAGAGCGGGGTAACGCTCAGCTACGAGACCGCCAAGGGCAAGGAAACGCTCGAGGTGGACAAGGTGCTGGTCGCCGTCGGGCGCCGTCCGTATGCGGACGGTCTGCTCGGCAAGGATACCGGCGTGAAGACCGACCCGCGCGGTTTCGTCGAGGTGGACGAGGAATGTTTCACGGGCGTCGACGGCGTGTGGGCCATCGGCGACCTGGTGCGCGGTCCGATGCTCGCGCACAAGGCGAGCGAGGAGGGCGTGATGGTCGCCGACCTGATTGCCGGCAAGGTGGGCGAAATCAATTACGAAGCCGTGCCGTCCATTATCTATACCGCACCGGAAGTCGCCTGGGTCGGCAAGAGCGAGCAGGCGCTCAAGAAGGACGGCGTACCGGTCAAGACCGGCAGCTTCCCGTTCGCGGCCAACGGCCGTGCCAAGGCGCTTGGCATGGCGGTCGGGATGGTGAAGATGATCGCCCATAAACAGACCGACGAGATCGTGGGCGTGCACATCGTGGGCCCGTTCGCCTCCGAGCTGATTGCCGAGGCGGTGCTCGCGATGGAATACCGGGCGAGCGCCGAGGACATCCAGCGCACGATCCACGCGCACCCGACTCTGTCGGAGGCGCTGCATGAAGCGTCGCTCAGCGTGGACAACCGCGCGCTCAACACGGTAAACCGTCGTTAACGCGCCGGCACCTGCGGCCCGGGCCCGCGCGGGACGCGCGGCGTTCGTGCTGGCCTGGGCCATGCTGGCGTTCGGACTGGCGCCGAAGGCCTGCGCCGCGGGAGGCCCGCTGGGCATAGACCATCGCGTGCATTACGACGACTCGGGAATCTGGAACAAGGCGCACCAGAACCAGATCCTGTTCGGCACCGGGCTGGCGATCGCGGCGACCGCGTTGTGGGAGGGCAACAATAATCGCTTCGGACACACGATGTGGCAATCCGGCGATGCCATTGCCCTTTCGCTGGCGGCCGACTTCACCTTGTCCAACGTGTTCCAGCGCGAGCGCCCGGAAGACACCGCCAATCCCAATCGCTGGTTCCAGGGCTTCGGCAACACCAGCTTCCCGAGTGGCCATGCCATGCTTTCAGCGGCTGCCGTAACGCCCATCGTGCTCGAATACGGCAAGCAATATCCCTGGACCTGGGCCCTGGAAGCGATCCCGCTCTACGAAGGCATCGCCCGTGTGAAGACGCGCATGCACTGGCAGACCGACGTCCTTGCGGGCTGGGCAATCGGCACGGCACTTGGCTGGTACGCGCATTCGCGCAAGGTGCCGCTCTTCCTCATCGTGCTGCCGCAGGGGTTCGGAGTCGGGCTTTATACCCGCTTCTGAGGATGTCTCCGAAGGTGCAGGTGAAGCTCGGATCCCCGGATCCGCCAACCCTGGGGCATGGTGCCCGCGGCTCTGCTGCACGCGATTGCTGACGGGGCCGATCGAACTGCAACCGGTCCGTGCTGTTGACGACCTCGTTTCCTCGCCATCGCGCTCCCACCACTTGCGGTATAGTCGAATAATGAATGAATTTGCGAGCATGCATCTTCCGGACGAGCCGACATACAGTGCACCGGACGGTTCGCAGGTCCGCGTGTTGCTGGCCACGCGACACGGGAACATGGCACACTTCGAGTTGCCGCCCGGCGTCGCCTCCCGGGCCGTCACCCACCGCAGCGTCGAGGAAATCTGGTACGTGGTGTCCGGACAAGGGGAGATGTGGCGCAAGCAGGACGAGAAGGAAGAGATCACCGTTCTCGAACCGGGCGTCTGCCTCTCCATTCCGCTCGGCACGCACTTCCAGTTCCGGGCGGCGCAGGACGCGCCGTTGACCGTGGTCGCGGTCACGCTCCCGCCCTGGCCGGGGCCGCGGGAGGCCGTTGCGGTCACGGGCCCGTGGACACCGTCCACGGCGTAGCGCGGGACGGGACCCCGGGAAGCGTTTGACATGGCGGGCGATGCACCGGACAACCTTTCGCTCGAGCAGCGTAGCTACCTGATACAGCTCACGCACCCGGAGAAGATCTGGCCGGCACTGGATGAGGCGGCCATCGCGCCGCTGTTCGGCGTCGACGTTGGTGCCTATAGCCGCATTCGCGCCGGCTTTGCCGAACGTGCCGCAGAGGCCGCCGTCGCGCTGCTGGACGATCCGGGATTTGCCGCCTGCGTCGATCGGCTTCCGTTTGCGCCGGGTGCCACCGTGGTCGGACTCGGCGACAGCATCACCGACGATTACCAGTCATGGCTGGAAATTCTGCGCCACGTCCTCGCGCGCCGCCGGGGGCGGGACGCGATCGAAGTCGTGAACGCAGGCGTCTCGGGCGATACTACGGCGCAGATGCTCAGCCGCTTCGTGGACGTGGTTCACCGGCGGCCGGATTGGATCATTTGCCTGGCCGGCACCAACGACGCCCGCACTCACGGCTGGGCGCCGGTCAAGCCGGTCGTGAGTCCGGAAGAGACGGCGAAGAACCTGCACGCCCTCCGCGCGTTCGCCGACCGCGAGACCGGGACTCGCTGGGTCTGGATGACGCCGCCTCCGGTGCTCGAAGCACGTATCGCGGAGCACTGGTACCTCGCACCGTTCGAACTCGGGTGGAGAAACAGGGATCTGCGGGCGATTGCCGACTGTCTGCGCGCGATGCCCGAGCCGGTCGTCGATCTACGGGGCGTTTTCGGCGAACCGCCGGATCCCGGCCTGCTGCTTGCCGACGGACTGCACCCGTCGCTGGCGGGCCAGAAGGCCATTGTAAAGGCGCTGATCACGGAACTTGCCGGTTGAGACCGCGGGCCGTGCGCCGGCGCCGGCAAGACGGCAACGGGGCGTCGGAGCACGCGTTCCACAGGCGGCAAGCGACACCGGGAAGACGGAAAGAACCGGACGCGCGGTTGTTATTCGGTGCAGGACGTTCGGGACCGCTCAGTCAATAATCACGGCTCGCGGGCGCTCACGATCGAACTTTTTTCCAGAGCTTCAGCACCCAGTTCCCGCGCCCGGGTTCGGGCGGCGCCGGGCCGAGCAGGACGCCGATCCAGCGGGTCTGCGGGTAGGACTCGAGACCGATGCGGATAATCATGGTGAGCGGCACCGAGAGCAGCATGCCGACCGGCCCCAGTACCCAGCCCCACAAGATCAACGATACGAACACGACCAGCGTCGACAGCCCCAGGCGCTCGCCCATGAGGATCGGTTCGATGATGTTGCCGCTGATGAAGTGAATCGCGAACAGCACGGCGCCCGAATACCAGAACAGCGGCCAGCCGCCCTGCAGCAACGCCAGCAGGATGGGCGGGATGGCGGACAGGAATGCCCCGATGTTGGGCACGAAGTTGAGCAGGAAGGCGAGCAGGCCCCAGAGCAGCGGATAGCGCACGCCGAGTCCCCACAGCACCAGCGAGACGAGGACACCGAGGCCGATGCTGAGCACGGTCTTGAGGAAGACGTAGCGCTGCATGCTCTCGACGAACGACCCGAAGACCTCCACTGAACGGTGGTCGTCGCTGGGCTCGGGCATGGTCTTGAGCTTGCGCGGCAGGACGCTGGCTTCGAACAGCAGGAAGAGCACGGTCAGCACGATCAGGAACCCGTCGCCCAGGACGTGGCCCAGGCTGCTGAAGAACCGGGTGACGAATCCGAATGCATTGTCCGGATTGAGATGCTGGCTGAGCCCGGTGAACGAGATGTCCCATCCCAGGTGATGGACCCAGCCCAATACGCTTTTCATGATCCCCTGGAACCGGCTCTGGTAGCTCGGCAGGTCGTGGACGAAACTCCCGATCGAATGACCGATGACAAAGCCCACGCCGATGAATCCGGCCACGATGACGACGACCAGTACGAGCACGGCTATGGCGACCGGAACCCTGCGTCGCTGCATCCAGGTCAGCGGCGGCAGGCACAGGATCGCAATGGAGAGCGCGAGCAGGAAAGGCACGATCAGGTCGGCTGCCGAGCGTATGCCGGCAATGACGACGATGATGGCCGCGAAGGCCAGCAGCCCCCCGATTGCGCGCTGCCGCGTCGTGCCGCTCTGCTCCATTTTTCCGGTCCGGCAGTTGCTCCCGTGCCGATGTTACACGAGTGGCCGCGCAGATGTCGCTGCCCGGCCGGTCTGCTACCAGGGCCGTTCCCAGGCCGTCGCGGGAAGATGTCCGGCGATCGCGCCGTCGACGACTAACGTGTGCAGGGCCGCGATGTCGCGGTCGTGGCGGCGATCCTCGTTGTACTCGGGGACGTGGCGGCGAATGAGGTCGCGCACCGGTTGCAGCGCCGCGGTGGTGGCCAATGGGCGCTGGCGATCGAGGGCGACGGCGGCGGCAGCGAGTTCGATGGCAATGATCGCGGCCACGTTGTCGGCGACGCGCAGGAGTTTCAACCCCGCCCACGGCGCCATGCTGACGTGGTCTTCCTGGCCCGCCGAGGTGGGCACCGTGTCGACGCTGGCCGGGTGGGCGAGGGTCTTGTTTTCCGAGGCGAGCGCGGCGGCGCTCACGTGCGAGAGCATGAAGCCGGATTCCAGTCCCGGGCTGGGCGCGAGGAACAGGGGCAGCGCCGGGTTCACGCCGCGCATGAAGGTGTCGATGCGGCGCTCGGTGAGGCTGCCGAGGTCGGCCAGCGCAATGGCCATGTAGTCGGCCACGTGACCGACCGGCGCGGCGTGGAAGTTGCCGCCCGAGATCACCGCGTCGGAAAACACCAGCGGGTTGTCCGTCGCGCCGTTGGCCTCGCGTTCGAGCACGCGGCCCGCGTGGGCCAGCGTGTCCCACACGGCGCCCAGGACCTGCGGCTGGCAGCGCAACGAATAGGGGTCCTGCACGCGGTGGCAGGTGTCGTCCTGGTGCGATTTCCAGATCGTGCTTTCGGTCAGCAGCGCGCGGAAGGCGGCCGCCACCACGGCCTGGCCCTGCTGGTTGCGCGCGGCGTGGATGCGTTCGTCGAAAGGGTTGTGCGAGCCCGCCAGCGCCTCGACGGACAATGCCCCGCTCACCACGGCGCTGCGCAGCAGGCGCTCGCCGGCGAGCAAGCCCTCGATGGCGAGCGCCGCCGAGACCTGGGTGCCGTTGAGCAGGGCGAGGCCGTCCTTCGGGCCGAGATCCAGCGGTTCGAATCCGGCGGCCAGGTTGACTTCCGTGCCCTTGAGCAATTCTCCCTTGCGGCGGGCCTCGCCCTCGCCGATCAGCGCCAGCGCCAGGTGGGCGAGCGGGGCGAGGTCGCCGCTGGCGCCCACCGAGCCGCGCTCGGGAATGACCGGCAGCACGTCGTGCGCCAGAAGGGCGAGGAGGGCATCCACCAGAGCGGGGCGCACGCCCGAGGCGCCGCTGGCGAGCGAGTTGGCCTTGAGCAGGAGGATGCGGCGCACGACGCCGTCCGGAAGCGGCGTGCCGATGCCGGCGGCGTGGCTGCGCACCAGGTTGTATTGCAGCGCCGAGAGGTCCGAGTCGGCGATGCGCTTGTTGGCCAGGGCACCGAAGCCGGTGTTGATGCCATAGACGGCCTCGCCGTGGGACAGCACCTGGGCCACGCGCTTCGCCGAGCCTTCCATTGCGGCGCGCGCAGCGTCGGCCAGGGCGGGCGTCGCCGCCGCATCCGGGCCGGCGAGACGTTCCAGCGTGAGCGAGTGGCCGTCCAGTTCAAACCTCATGCGGTACTCCTTCGACATAGCGGGCGAGGGGCCGTATCCCGCCCAGTTGGTAAACGAAAAATTCGGGGCCCGGCAGGTTCCACAGGGTAAAGTCGGCGCGGGCGCCCGGCTCGAGCGTGCCGACCTCGCCGGCGCGGTCCAGCGCGGCGGCGCCATGCCGGGTGAAGCCGGCCAGGGCCTCGTCGG
>JBJKSR010000141.1:0-2734 GCA_046703965.1 Gammaproteobacteria bacterium
GTGCCGTCGGGCGCGCCGAGAAGCGCAGCCCGCAACGGGTAAGAGGGCGGAGTGTTTGAGGCCAATGCCATATATGGCATTGGCCGAGTTGCCGCCCGGCCCGTTGCGGGCGAGCATCGCAGGGGAGCCGCAAGGCCAAGGGCCTTGCGGCCGCGAGCGCTCGGCACAATGCTTTTGGTTACTTTTGGCGAAACAAAAGTGACCCCGCCGGGAGGGCCAATAGGAAAATCACGGCCGGCACGGCCGCTCTTAATAAGGCCGGCAGGATGCCGATGCTCCCATACGAAAGAAGGAAGATCCGATGACCGTTGAAAAACCACTGTGGCGCCCGGAGCCCGAAGCCGCCTGCCGATCCGCCATGGCCCGCTTCATGGGCGAGGCCAACAAGCGCCACGGACTCGAACTCAACGACTACGCGGCCCTGTGGCAATGGTCGGTCGATCACCGCGAACAATTCTGGCCGCTGGTGTGGGACTTCTTCGACATCAAGAGCATGAAGCGCTGGGACAGCGTGCTGGAGAACGACGCCATGCCCGGCGCGCGCTGGTTCGACGGCGCCCGCCTGAACTTCGCCGAGAACCTGCTGCGCTACCGCGACGACAGGACGGCCCTGGTGTTCCGCAACGAGGCCGGCCACCGCCGCACCCTCACCTATGCCGAACTCTACCGTGCCGTTGCCGGCATGCGGGCCGGGCTCGAACAGGCCGGCGTCAAGGCCGGCGACCGCGTCGCGGCCTACCTGCCCAACATGCCCGAGACGATCGTCACCATGCTCGCCACGGCCAGCCTGGGCGCGATCTTTTCTTCCACCTCGCCGGACTTCGGGGTCAACGGCGTCCTCGACCGCTTCGGGCAGATCGAACCGAAGGTGCTGGTCGCGGCCGACGGTTACTTCTACAACGGCAAGACCTTCGACTGCCTGGAGCCGCTGAAGGTGATCACCGGCGCCCTGCCCTCGCTGGAGCATTTGGTGGTGGTCCCGCACGTGAACGAGACGCCCGACCTCTCGGGCCTGCCGAAGGCGGCTCACTGGAGCGACTTCTGCCGCGGCGCGGAGTCGATCGACTTCGTACCGGTCGCCTTCGACCACCCGCAGTTCATCCTCTATTCCTCGGGCACCACCGGCCGGCCCAAGTGCATCGTGCACGGCGCGGGCGGCGTCCTCTTGCAGCACCTCAAGGAACTCGGCCTGCATACCGACGTGAGCCGCGACGACGTGGTGTTCTACTTCACCACCTGCGGCTGGATGATGTGGAACTGGCTGGTCTCGGGGCTCGCGCTCGGCGCCACGCTGGTCCTTTACGACGGCGCGCCCATGCACGGCGGCGCCGATGCCATGCTGCGCCTCGCCGCCGAGGAGAAGATCACCGTCTTCGGCACGTCGGCGAAGTTCATCTCGGCGCTGCACAAGGCCGGCGTGGGCGCCGAACAGGGCAAGCAGTTCGCCACGGTGCGCACGATCCTCTCGACCGGCTCGCCGCTGCTCCCGGAGCACTACGACTACGTCTACGGCGAGCTGCACCCGTCCGTCCAGCTCGCCTCCATTTCCGGCGGCACCGACATCGTCTCCTGCTTCGGGCTCGGCTGTCCGCTGCTGCCGGTCTGGCGCGGCGAACTGCAGTGCCGCGGCTTGGGCATGGCCGTCGAGATCTACGACGAAGAGGGCCGCTCGCTGACCGACGAGGCCGGCGAACTGGTCTGCTCCCGCGCGTTCCCGGTCATGCCGGTGAGCTTCTGGAACGACCCGGACGGCAAGCGCTATCACAAGGCGTATTTCGACAAGTTCCCCGGCGTGTGGCGCCACGGCGACTGGGCGCAGCTCACCCCGCGCGGCGGGCTGGTGATTTACGGCCGCTCCGACACGGTGCTCAACCCCGGCGGCATCCGCATCGGCACCGCCGAGATCTACCGCCAGGTGGAGAAGCTGCCGGAGATCCTGGAAAGCCTGGCCGTGGCGCAGCAATGGGACGACGACGTGCGCATCGTGCTGTTCGTGCGCATGCAGCCCGGCAAGGTCTTCGACGAGGACCTCGTGCGGCGCGTACGCGAGACGATCCGCGCCAACACCACGCCGCGACACGTACCCGCCCGGGTGCTCGAGGTCTCCGACCTGCCGCGCACACGAAGCGGCAAGATCAGCGAGATCGCAGTGCGCGAGGTCATCCATGGCCGGCCGGTGAAGTACACCGAGGCGCTCGCCAACCCGGATGCCCTGGACGATTTCCGCGACCGGCCCGAACTGAAAGGCTAGGCGCCCCGGCCGGCTTGCGATCCATAAAATCTCTCGCAACGACGCAACGAAGAAAGACCTCTCGCAGAGGCGCAGAGACGCAAAGGGTTATGAGGAGAATACGTTCCGTAGGAGCGGCTTCAGCCGCGATCCGCCTGCGGCGGCACGGCCCATCGCGACGGGGACCGTCGCTCCTACAACCCTTCGTCCGGCTCGTGTAGGAGCGGACGTCCCGGCCGCGAAAAGCCGGCAGGATGCCGGCGCTCCAAGAATCGCGGGCATAGCCCGCTCCTACCCTCTTCCTTTGCATTTGGGTGAGCCGTCGGGCGGGCTGAGTAGCGCAGCACGCAGCGGGTAAGAGGGCGGAGTGTCTGAGGCCGGAGCGATATATCGCGTAGAGCCTGCCCCGGACGTGATCCGGGGCCGAGTTGCCGCCCGGCCCGTTGAGGGCGAGCATCGCAGGGGAGCCGCAAGGCCAAAGGCCTTGTGGCCGCGACTTCCGGC
>JBJKSR010000142.1:0-3432 GCA_046703965.1 Gammaproteobacteria bacterium
TCGGCGAGTTGACGATAGGCTTGCGCCACGGTGTTGTGGTGAACCCCGAGGTCAATCGCCAGAGCCCGAACCGTGGGCAACCTCTCGCCCGGGGCGAACTGGCCGGACACAAGTTCGGCGCGCAGTCCGTTGGCGATCTGCTCATATACCGGCACGCGTGAAGCAAGGTCGATCCGCAGCATTAAGTCTCCCGGCACAAGGGCGCTTTGTACATTGTACACAGACAAAGTTCAATGGGCCTCGTATGCCGGCCGTATGTCTGTTTCGGCTGGCCTCCCAAGATTGCTTGTGCTTTATCTGTGCAGTAAAGGCACAAATCCGGAGTCACCCCGGCGGGAAGGCGGTGCTGGCGGATTGGCCGGCAGTTCTTTGCCCGATACTGGACTTGGGACTGAATCGGGAAGCACCCCGCCCAGTCGGGTGGAATACCGGCCAAAGGCGAGGTTTCATCCCGATATTGGCGGCGGTGGGACGCATCGTGCGCCCCCACCCCCCGGTTACTCGGGTCCGGGGTGCTTTGGCCGCCTCACGGTTTTAGGGGGCGCGCCGGTATCGTTATGGCGCACACGCCGATGTGCCCAGCCTGAACCTTGAACCACGGGGCCCGCCGGTTGCGCAGGGCCGCCACGTATTTCGTGAATGTCGGCGTGTCGGTCCGCAGCACTTCGAGCGGCGTGCGATCGGCAGGCGGCACGTCCGCCGCCACTTCCATCGAGCGGATGCGCACCCAATGGCGCCGGTTGCGATAATACCCGAGCCGTCCCTTGCCCCGGGGTAAGGAGGACAGCAGCGGCATGCCCTGGACCACTCGGCCGACCATGGTGGTGTTGCGGTCGATCTCCCGCAGCGGCCCGCCGATGACCGCATAGAGCTTCGTACCGCGGCCGCTGTTCGCGTTGACGCCTCGTCCCACCCCCACCATGCCGTAGCAATTGACCAGCCAGGCGAGGTGATGCGCGGGATCACGTGCCACGGGGAATCCCTCGGAAAATCCCACCTGCGGCGCGTACGTATCCCGGTCGGGCAGAGCCGTGAAGGGCAGGTGGCGTGAAGAGCGCTCGAATTCCGCGGCCATCGTGCGTTTGGCATCCCCGACCGGCTTGTGGCCGTACGGGTCGCCCCACTCAGCCACGAAATTATCCTGCACACGGTAGATGGGTTCTCCGTTGAAGAAGCCTTCCCGGACCAGCTTCTTGATGTTCGCGATGCCGCGAGGAGCGAACAGGGGCGCAAGCTCGATCACCACCCGCCCCGTGGAGAGATTCAGGTACAGGGTGTCGTGCGGATTGAGCGCCTTCCATGCGGAGGCCGGGGCGTTCGCCAGCACCTGCGCGGGGGTCCGGGAAGAATTCGACGGACGAGCCCGCGCCGCTGCCCGTGCCGGAGCCGCCGTGAGCGCGGTGCACGCAAGTATCGCCGCAGTCAGGATCGCTGTCAGTGAGCGTCTCGTCGTCATGTCGTTCCCCCTTTCGATCGCGATCTGGCCGACGGCCTCTGTCGCTTGGGCCTGCTCCCCGCCGCTCTTCCGGCATCGCTGCGGGCAGGTATCGCTGGTCAAGCTAGAATAGCGCATTCCGGATTCCGGAGAGCGTCAGGGCTGCCCGCACCCGACCCCGCCGTCCGGATTCTGGCGAAGACGCGAATGGCTCAAAGCCCGTGCTTCGTTCCGGAATCGAGCGGTCTTCAGCCATCGCCGCCCAGGGTGTGGCGTCTTGACTCACGCGATGTTGCAGATATCAGGATCGACAGGAGCAACTGAATGAAGACCCTCGCTCGACTCGCACGCGATCTTGGGGCCGGTGTCACCACCAGTTGCCAGCTGGTGGAGGAGTGTCTGGACCGAATTTCAAACTCGAGCGGAGAGGGCGGACGTACCTTCCTGAAGGTACATGCGAGCGCCGCCCGGGCGGCGGCGGTTTATTTCGACCGGCTTCGGGGTTGCGGCGTCACGGTGTGCCCATGGGGCGGGATACCCATAACGATCAAAGATCTGTTCGATATGGCGGGGGATGTGACCACCGCGGGCTCGCGAGTGCTGCGCGGGGAGTCGCCCGCCGTCGGGGATTGTGCCGCCGTGGCGCGCTTGCGGGCGGCCGGGTTTATTCCGATTGGACGTACGAACATGACCGAGTTCGCGTACTCCGGTCTGGGATTGAATCCCCACTACGGCACACCACTCAATCCATTCGAAAGACAACGCAGGCGCGCGCCGGGCGGGTCGTCATCAGGCGCGGCGGTTTCGATCACCGATGAGTTCTCGTACGGAGCATTGGGAACGGACACCGGTGGTTCGTGCAGGATACCTGCGGCGTTTTGCGGTATTGTCGGGTTCAAGCCCACGGCCTGCAGAATACCGACCACCGGCGTGTTTCCGCTTGCGCCGTCTCTGGACTCGGTAGGGAACCTGGCTCCCAGCGTCCACTGCTGTGCCGCCCTCGACGCCGTCCTCGCCAATGACCCGGCGGCCAGGCTTCGCGACACCGCGTTGCACGGGCGGCGATTCGCGGTCCCGACGCGGTACGTTCTGGACTCGCTCGATCGGCACGTGGCGCGCAGCTTCGAGCGTGCCCTTCGAGCACTGCGCATCGCGGGGGCTGACATCAGCGAGATTCCGCTCGCGGAGCTCGAGGAGCTGCCGGCCGTCAATCGCAAGGGAGGGTTGCCCGCGGCGGAAGCTTACGCAGTTCACCGTGAGCGCCTCGAGTCTCAAGGTGCGCAGTACGATCCAAGAGTCTCGCTGCGCCTCCTGCAGGGGCAGGAACAGACCGCCGCCGACTATATCGATCTGATTCACGCCCGGGCTGACCTGCAACGCCGAATCGACACAAAGCTGTGCGAATTCGACGCGGTCCTACTGCCGGCCACCGCCATCATTGCGCCGCTGCTGCAGGAGCTCGAGCCGGACGAGTCCTACTTGCGGATCAACCGGCTGGTGCTGCGCAATACCGCCATCGCCAACTTTCTGGATCGTTGCGCCATCTCGGTGCCCTGCCAGGAGCTCGGCGCCGCGCCCGTGGGACTGATGCTCATGGGCGCCCGTGGAGGTGATCGTCGGTTGCTTGAGATAGCGGCAGCCGCCGAAGCGGCGGTGTCTCCGGCACCCTCAAGCCCAGAAGCGTTATAAGAAGGGCACTCTCGACCTGAAGGGATGAATCGCATCGCCTGCGTCGAGCCGCTGGAAGCGGTATCCGATGAATGCGGGTGATAAGCTGGCGTACAAAGAAGTGGATCGAAACACGGGATCAGGACACGGCGTTGCCCGCGGTGATCGCCGTCGGGTGCGACGATGGCCTGCATTCAGAGGGCCGGTGATAGGATCGTTCGTTGCCCACAACCTCGCCAGACGTCGAGCCACGGCCTCGTTGCGAAGGATGACGTAACCGTGCGCGTGGATACGCAATCGATCGATCGGGTGATCGCAAGGCCATGAGT
>JBJKSR010000143.1:0-10058 GCA_046703965.1 Gammaproteobacteria bacterium
CCATCAGGCCGGCCTGGCCCGAAATGAACGCCGGCGCCGATATCGCGTTCGACGGCAGCCTGGACGACTTCACCGCCCACGGCACGCTGGAACCCGCACCCCTGCTCGCCCGGCAACTGGCGTTCGAGTTGAAGGCGGGTGTCGGCGCCGGGCGGGTCCGCATCGATCGGCTGGAGCTGGCCATCGCGGGCACGCCGGCGCGGTTATCGGTACACGGCACGCTCGGCATCGACGCTCCTCACGCGACGGACGTCACCCTCGCCTGGCGCGATCTGCGCTGGCCGGTGGCGGGGAAGACGCCGCTTGCTACCGCCGCCCGGGGCGGCGCGCAGATCACCGGCACGCTCGCGCAGTGGCGGGTTTCGGCACGCACCCTGCTGACTCCCCGCGACATGCCGCAGGGCCGTTGGGCGCTGGAGGCGCAGGGCGATAGCGGGGAGGTCAAGCTGAGCGCATTGGCGGGCGAATGGCTCGGAGGCACCTTGGCGGGACACGGTTCCTTGAGCCTGGCGGCCGGCCATCGCTTCGCTTTCTCCGGGCGTGCCCGGAACCTCCAGCCGCAATCCGCCGCGTCCCGCCTGAAGGGGCGACTGGGCTTCGAGTTTGCCGCCACGGGCCGGCTGACTCCGTTCAAGGCCGACGCCCGGGTGTCGAAACTCGGCGGCCGCCTGCAGGGCCGGCCGGTTTCCGGAAAGGCCGACCTGGCCTACGCCGGGACTACGCTCACGGTGCATACGCTTGAACTCGCCGCCGGCAAGAACAGCCTCTCGGCCCAGGGGCGCTGGGGTCGCCGGACCGACTTGAGCTGGCGGCTGCGGGCGCCGCAACTCGCGGCGCTGGGATACGGCCTGGGCGGCGCGCTCGACGCCGACGGACGAATCGAGGGCCCGGCGGACGGCCCGCGGATCACGGCGACCGTGGACGGCACGAAGCTGCACTGGCGGAACCTCGACATCGCCCGCACGCGAGCCAGGGCGAGCATCGACCTCGACCCGCGGGCCGCCTCGTCGTTCGAGCTTCACGTGGACGGTCTCGAGCGCGGCGGGTTCACGATCGACCGGCTCGACGCTGCGCTGACCGGTCCGCGCAGCGACCAGAAGATCCTGCTTTCCGTGCGGAGCAACCAGGGCGATATCGAGCTCGCCGGGCAGGGTCGACTGGAACGGGAGCGCTGGGTCGGGCAGCTGACGAGCGGCGAAATCCATCCGGCGCAGGGACCCGGTTTTACCCTGGCCGGCCCGGCCCGGCTGGCTCTCGGCGCCGGCCGGCTGGACGTAGCCGGCAACTGCTGGCAGGGACCGGGCCGGGCCCGGTTCTGCCTGTCCGCCGCGTCCGGCGCCCAGGGCTGGAAAGCCCGTCTCGAGCTGCGGCAGTTGCCGCTGGCGGCGGCCAACCCCTACGTGGAGAACGAACTCGCCATCGACGGCACCCTGAACGGCTACCTCGAGGCCGCGGGCGGCAACGGGACCTTGCACGCCATCACCGAGATCCATGCCGGGCACGGCACGGTCACACGCAGCGTCGCCGGCAAGCCGCAACGGTTGGCTTTCCGCGAGGCCGCGCTGGAAGCCCGCGTGGACGGCGGACAGGTCACCGCCCGGCTGGGCGCGCTGCTCGCCGACGGCGGCATGGTGGACGCGACGGCGGATATCCCCTGGGAATCGCATGCGCGGCCGTCCGGACGCCTGCACTTGGTCGCGCACCTGCCGGACCTGTCGGGACTCGGCGCGCTGAGCAATGCGGTGAGCGACGTATCGGGGCGCATGGACGCCGACATCGGCGTCAGCGGCACCCTGCAGTCGCCCCGCTTCAAGGGCGAGGTGCGCCTGTCGAACGCCGGCCTGACGCTGACCCGTTTCGGAACGCGCATCCGCAACGGCGAACTCGCCCTGCGCGGCCAGGGAACCGGGCTTCGCCTCGAAGGCACGCTCGCGGATGCCGGCAACGGCCGTCTCGAAGTGCGCGGGACGTTGCGGCACCCGAACAACCGGTGGGCACTGGACGCACACGTGGCGGGCAAGGACTTCCGGGCCGCAGACATGCCCGAGGCGAAAGTCAGCGTCAGCCCGGACTTCGACATCTCGGTGCAAGGCTATGCGGTCAAGCTCACGGGATCGGTCGCCATACCGTCGGCGCGGATCAGGCCGCCCCACTTCTCGAACGCCATCAGCCCGAGCCCGGACCTGGTGATCGTAGGCCGGGAGCGGAATCGAAGCGGGCCGCCCTGGACGCTCACCACGCAGTTGCACATCACGCTCGGCGACGACGTGCATTTCAACGGCTACGGATTGACGGCACGGGTCGGCGGCGAGCTGACGATCAACGACACGCCCGGCAAGCTCACCACGGCGAGCGGAGAACTCAAAATCGTCAAAGGACAATACACGGCTTACGGCCAGGACCTCGAGATCCAGCGCGGGCGGCTCCTGTTCAGCGGCGGCCCGGTCGCCAACCCGGGACTCGATATCCGCGCCGCGCGCACGGTCGGCCTGGTGACCGCCGGGTTGCAGATCACCGGCACCCTGCGGAACCCGAGGCTCCAGGTGTTCTCGGACCCGCCGATGTCCCGGTCCGACGCCCTCGCGTACATGTTGTTCGGACACGGGATGCAGCAGACCAGCGGTTCCGAGCAAAGCACGGTCAACCGCGCGGCCAACGCCATCGGTATCGCCGGCGGCACCTATCTGGTGAAGTCCCTGGGCAAGCACGTGGGCATAGACACGGTGAGCGTACAGAACGCGAGCCCTTACGACACCAGTGCCAACCAGGCGTCGCTGTTCCTGGGCAAATACCTCTCGCCGCGCCTTTACGTAAGCTACGGCATCGGCCTGTACCAACCGATCAACCTGCTGCGCATCCGCTACACGCTGAGCCGGCATTGGGCGCTGGAAGCCGAATCCGGCACCTTCAGCGGCGCCGACATCCTGTTCAACATCGAGCACTGAGCGGCCGGGCGGGCGCCCTCCCTTCGCGGGAGGGCGCCGGAATGCCGGCCGCTATGGCGAAGCGGTCGCCGCCGCCGGAGCGGCAATCGGCTGCAGGCCGGACTGGCCGATCAGGCGGTTCAGCGCCGGGATGTCCTGCCCGGTCACGGCCGCGAGGTCCTGCAGTTGACCGTCTATCTTCGCCGACAGCTCCTGCCAGACCTGCCGTTCGGCCCGCGTCGGGCGCCCCAGGGCCGCGCCCGTCTCGAACGCCAGCGTGGCAAGCTTGCTGCGCAGGCGCACGGGGTAGTTGAGCGGATCCTCGGACGAATGCGATTGGGTCTGCATGAGCGTCTTTTCGATCGTCTCCAGCCTCGACAGGATATCGGCCGCCTTCTTCGCCGCCGGCGTACCCTTGGCCAGGCGCGGCTGGTAATCCCGGATCTGCTTGTGCAAGGCGCGGATACGCAGGATCGCACGATTCAGGTCGACCAGCTTGGAATGGATCTGCGACAACAGCGCAAACTGCGCGTCGAGGTCGGCCTGCGTCGCATCGACCCGAGGATCCTTCGCCACGGTGAACGTGCGGGTGTACTGCTTGCCGCCGACGTCCAGCGTCGCCGTGTAGGTGCCCGGGGGCACGCGCGGACCGGCCATCGAACCGAACCAGACAACGCTTCCCGGTACGGCCGGCGCGGGCGGCAGCCTCAGGTTCCAAACGAAACGGTTCATCCCCTGGCGCGCCGGCACCACGCCCTGCTGGTGCGGGTGGCGGGGCGGATAGAAGTCCTTCGATCCCCCGACCGGTTTGCCCGCGGGCGTTTTCAGGTTCGAGAACTCGGCCAGCGTCCTGCCCTTGGCGTCCGTGAACGTCAGCGTCACCTTCTCGCCCGCCTTGGGCGCCTGCTTCAGCTCGTAGAACACGCTCACGCCGGAAGGCGGGTTCTCGCCCATGCCGCGCGCGTTGGCGCCCGGAAAGCTGCCGCCGCCGGTCAGGTAAGCCGTCTGCGGCGTGAACAGGAACGCATCGGCATCCAGCGCCTTGGGGGTAATTTCACGCAACGGCTCCAGGTTGTCCAGCACCCAGAACGCGCGCCCGTGCGTCGCCAGGACCAGGGCGTCGTACTGCGGCTGGATCGCCATGTCGCGCACCGCGGTATGCGGCAGGTTGAGCTGCAACGGCTGCCACTCGCCACCGCCGTTGAACGATACGTACACGCCGTTCAACGTGCCTGCGAACAGGAGGTCGGGATCCTGCGCGTCCTGGCGCACGACGAAGCTCGACTGGTCCTTCGGCAACCCGTCGGTGATCTTCTGCCAGTGCGCGCCGTAGTCGGTCGTCTTGTAGACGTAGGGGCGGTAGTCGTCCTGGCGGTAACGGCGCGCGGCGAGGAACGCGGTGCCCGGATCGAGGGGCGAAGGATCGATGATGCTGATCGTCGTCCACTTCGGCAGCCCGCCCGGCGTCACGTCGTGCCAGTGCTTGCCGTCGTCGCGTGTGATCCAGACCTTGCCGTCATCGGTACCCGCCCAGAGCAGCCCCGCCTTCAGCGGCGATTCCGCCAGCGCGAACACCGTATCGTAGTATTCGACGGACGTGTTGTCCTGGGTGATCGGCCCGCCCGACGAGGCCTGCTTCTGCTTGTCGTTGCGGGTGAGATCGGGACTGATCGTCTCCCAGGTCTTGCCGCCGTCGGTCGATTTCATCACGTACTGCGAGCCGACGTACAACGTCGACGGGTCGTGCTTCGAGACGACGATTGGGTACGTCCACTGGAAACGGTACTTGAGGTCCTTGGCCGCATGCCCCATGCCGTTGTCAGGCCACGGGTCGAGGAACGTATGCTGGCCGGTCCGCGAATTGAACCGGTCCAGCGCGCCGTCATAGCCGCCGCCGTAGGTGATCCACGGCTTGCCCGGCTCCGGCACGACGAAACCGCTCTCGCCCCCGGCCACCGCGTGCCAGTCCTTGTCGCCGATCGCGTAGCCGCCCTCGTTGTTCGTGTCGCGGCTGGTGATCTCGACCGTCGAGTTGTCCTGCTGCGCGCCGTAGATGTGGAACGGGAACTGGTCGTCGAGCGAGACGTGGTAGAACTGCGCCGTGGGCTGGTTGTTCTCGCTCGACCAGGATTTGCCGCCGTCGTGGCTGACCGCCGCCCCGCCGTCGTTGCTCACGATCATCGTCTCGGGATCGTTCGGATTGATCCACAGCGTATGGTTGTCTCCGTGCGGCGTATGCAGCGGCCTGAAGCTGCGCCCGCCGTCGTTGGAGACGAACAGGCCCGCGACCTGGGGCGCATACACGCGGTCCGGATTCTTGGGATCCACGTAAATCTCGCTGAAATACCACGCGCGCTGGGTCAGGTTGGAGCGGTGGTATACCCGGTGCCACGTGGCGCCGGCGTCGTCGGAGCGGAACAGGCCGCCCGTCTTCGCTTCCACCATGGCATACAGGCGGTTGGGATCGGAAGGCGCCACCGCGATGTCGATCTTGCCCTGCACGCCCTTGGGCATGCCCGGATTGTGGCTGAGGTTCTCCCAGTGCGCGCCGCCGTCGGTGCTCTTGTACAGGCCGCTCCCCTTGCCGCCGCTCGAGAAGTACCAGGGGCGGCGCTCGACCTGCCACATCGCCGCGTAAAGCACACGCGGGTTCTTCGGGTCCATCACCAGATTCACCGCGCCGGTGTGCTCGTCCACGTAGAGGATCTTCTTCCAGTGCGCGCCGCCGTCCGTGGATTCGTAGACCCCGCGCTCGGGGTTGGGCCCGAACACGTGCCCCAGCGCAGCCACGTACACGTGCTCCGGATCGCGCGGATCGACGACGATGCCGCCGATGACCCGGGTGTCGTCGAGGCCGACGTGGGTCCACGTCTTGCCCGCATCGGTCGATTTCCACACGCCGTCGCCGGTCGCCATGTTGCCGCGCGGAAACGGCTCGCCCGTGCCGACGTATATGACGTTCGGATCGGACGGCGCGACGGCGATCGCGCCGATGGCGCCGTTCTTGAAGCAGCAGTCGGAGACGTTGCGCCAGCTGTTGCCGCTGTTCACGGTCTTCCACACGCCGCCGTCGGCGCCGCCGAAGTAGTACGTGTCGGGCTCTCCGGCAACACCGGCCACGGCCACCGAGCGTCCGCCGCGAAACGGGCCGACGAGGCGCCAGGACAAGGCCTGCAAT
Organism: Gammaproteobacteria bacterium; assembly: GCA_046703965.1. GTDB lineage: Bacteria > Pseudomonadota > Gammaproteobacteria > JAKDMP01 > JAKDMP01 > JBAUSV01. Next base: position 6,103 of record JBJKSR010000143.1, read on the forward strand.
GCGCTCTGCGGATAGGGGCGCGCCATGGCGGCCGCCGGCAGGAACAGAGCCATCACCGAGAGCACGGCAAGCGCCGGCACGAGTCGGCGGAATCGGGCAGATTTCATCATCGAAGGGCCTCCCGGGCAAGATGAACAGGGGCTGACGCATTCGGTGCATCGGCGGCATAGTTTCGCGCAAAGCCGCGACACAGGCAAACGCAGCCGCACCGGGGCGGCACAGCCAGAGAGTCGATGCGGGCAAACTTGTTATAATTTCGCCAGTCGCAGAAGGCGAAAATAATGTCCCCTACGCAGTCCGCCCAACCCGTGGATCTGGACCGGTTGCGCAAGGCCTGCAGCCGTTGCTCGCTGCAGGACCTGTGCCTCCCGGCCGGTATTTCAGCCCAGGACCTGGAGCTGCTGGACCACATGGTGGATACGATCGGCCCGCTGCACGAAGGAGACCATCTGTTCCGCCAGGGAGAGAGCTTCCAGTCGCTCTTCACCGTGCGCTCGGGATGCGTGAAGTCGTATGTGGACACCGAAACGGGAGAGGAACAGGTGCTCGGCTTCCACCTGCCGGGCGAACTGGTCGGGATGGACGCCATTTACCGGGGCGCCCATCAGTGCTCGGCCGTGATCCTCGACACGACCATGGTGTGCCGCCTGCCGTTCACCGAGCTGACCGTCCTGACCCGGGAAGTGCCGAGCCTGCAGCGCCAGCTGTTCCGGCTGATGAGCCGCGACCTGGAGACCTCCCATGCCCTGTCTGCACAGCACTCCGTCGAGGAGCGGATGGCCGCGTTCCTTCTCGGCTTCGGAGATCGCATGCGAAGCCGGGGATTTTCCGCCACCCACTTCGTGCTGCCCATGAGCCGCCAGGACATCGCAAGCTATCTGCACCTGGCTCCGGAAACGGTAAGCCGCGTGCTCAGCCGTTTCGCGTCAGACTCGCTGATCGAGATCTCCCGGCGCGATATCAAGCTCAAGGACCGGTCGGCGCTGGAACGGCGCTGCCCGCGCGATTTTCGCCTCTGAATGCCTGAATCCGGGGCTACTTGATCCCAATCAAGAGCCCCATGGGTCAGATTCTCTATCCTTGCCGCGTTTTCCACAAACCGGCTGAAAGAGGATTTCGCCATGCGAGTACATACCCCGAAGATACTGGCTCTCGCCATATTGCTCACACTGGGCTGGATCGGCCCGGGCGTGAACAACGCATTAGCCGTGCCCAGCTACTCCCGCCAGACGGGATTGCCTTGCGAGACCTGTCATACCGTAGCGCCGCAGCTGACGGCATTCGGACGCTACTTCAAGATGAACGGGTACGTGCTGAGTTCCAACACGCTGAGTCCCTCGGCCCCCAAGAACACCCCGAACGAAAGCATCAGTCAGTTCCCCCCGATCTCGGCCATGGTCCTGCTCTCGGACACCCTGCTGAAGAAGGCCCAGCCAGGCACTCAGAACGGGACGGTCGCCTTCCCGGACCAGTTGAGCCTGTTCTATGCGGGGCGCATCGCGCCGCACCTGGGCTCCTTCCTGCAGATCACCTACACGGCGTCCGACGACCATTTCTCCATGGACAACACGGACATACGCTACGCGAACACGGCGACGCTCGGTAAGCTCCCCCTGGTCTGGGGCGTGACCCTGAACAACAACCCGACCATCGACGACCCGTGGAACAGCACGCCCGCGTGGAGCTTCCCGTACCTGGCGTCCGACAACGCCCCCGGACCCGGCGCGTCGCCGCAGATCTTCGGCCTCGGCGGCACCGTCGCGGGCCTGGGCGCCTACGGCTGGCTCGACAACAGCTTTTACGCCGAGGCCAGCCTTTATCGCTCGGCCCAGGTCGGCGGGTCCCAGCCGCTCGACTCGAATTCCGGCAACGTGATATCCAATCTCGCGCCCTACTGGCGGTTCGCCTGGGAGCATAACTGGAGCACCTCCGGAAACTACACGAATTCGTTCGAGGTGGGCACGCTCGGCATGTCGGAGCACGTCTTCCCGAGCGGGGTCAGCGGTACGACGGACAACTACCTCGACTATGGCCTGGACGCGCAGTATCAGCTGCTCACGCCCACCCGGTCTTCGCTGACGGTGCACGGCCTGTACATACACGAAAAGCAGACGCTGGATGCCAGCGACCCTGCCCAACCGGACAATCACCTCGATACCCTGGCGCTGAGCGCCCAGTATTACTGGTCGGAGAAGTTCGGACCCTCGATCGGCTACTTCAACACGACGGGTAACTCCAACGCGGATCTCTACGGCGCGCAGACGGCCTCGCCCGACAGCAACGGCTGGATCCTGCAGTGGACCTACCTGCCCGTAGAGAACGTGCAGCTCGGCGCCCAGTACACGATCTACAACAAGTTCGACGGAGCCAGCAGCAACTATGACGGCACCGGGCGGAGCGCCTCCGACAACAACACGCTCTACCTGTTCGCCTGGTTCCTGTTCTAAGAGGTGGTGGAACGGGGATATCCGGCCGGAAAACCTCCCTCCGGCCGGGTATCCCCCCTTTTAGCGTTATCCTGTTAACCCGTTATCTGCGGAAAGGAGTCGAGCATGAAACATCGCATGGTCCTGACGGTTGCGGCCGCCGCCGCCCTTTTGACCGCCGTCCCGGCGCTGGCGGCGAGCAACGCCCAGAGCCTGATCCAGTCCAACGGCTGTTCTTCGTGCCATGCCCAGAGCCAGAAAGTGGTCGGCCCGGCATGGGGCTGGATCGCGTACCGCTACAAGGGCAAGAAGGGCGCCGTCGACTCGGTGGCGAACTTCATCATCAATGGCGGCACCGGCTACTGGAAGCCCTGGACGGGCGCCATTCCGATGCCCTCCCATCCCAACCTCACCAAGGCCCAGGCCAAGGAAATCGCCAAGTGGGTCCTTGCTCAGCCGGCTATCAAGCCGCCGGCAAAGCCCTGAGCCGAACCGGCCTCCGTCAACGTTCACCGTCGTTCCGGCGATGAGCGTTGACGGAGGGCCCCATGGGCGCAAGTGGAAGACGGGGCATGAACGCTGCGATCAAGGGCTGGCAGTGCATCGGCTGCGGCCGAATCGAAGTGCTGGAATCCTGCATCGGGGTCTGCCAGGATCGCCCCGTGGAACTGGTCTACGCGGATGATCACCGGCAACTGCAAGCCGAATACAGGCAACTGAAGGGTCGGGCGAGGCGCCTGGAGGCGATCGTCAGGCAGATGGCCCTCAGCACGCCGCACGAGGGCGCCTGGGAGGAGTCCTTCAACGCTTTGAAAACGCGGGCGCTCGAGGCACTGGATCCCTCGGTACCACGCTAGGACGCCGCGGAACGCCCGGCGTCGTTACACCCCCGCTTTCGGGTTCAGCCTCCCGTCGCGCCCCCTCCCGCGGCGAGACGCGTCGCTGCGCGCCGGCATCGTTATGTGTTAAAACATGCCTAGCCGACCGGCAGGGAGACCTCTTTGACGTCCCGTATCGTTCCGTCTTTCGTCGTTATCCTCGCTCTCGCCCTCCCCTTTTATGCATTCGCCGCCAGCGTACCGGACCTGCTGAAAAGCAATGGCTGTACCGGCTGCCACGCCGCGACTACCAAACGGGTAGGCCCGGCCTGGGGTTGGGTGGCCTACCGCTTCAAGGGCAAAAAGGACGCGGTGGAGACGGTGGCGAATTTCATCATCAATGGCGGCACGGGCTACTGGAAGCCATGGACCGGCGACCTCCCGATGCCGGCCCATCACAACCTCGACAAGTCCCAGGCCCGGGCCATCGCCGGATGGATCCTGTCGCGCCCCCCGATCAAGCCGCCCAAACCCTAGTCCGGAAAAAGGCGTCACCTCCGTGCCCCGGCATGCAATGACACGGTCGTGATCGAATTTCCCATTCAAATTTCCAGGAGAACACCAATGTATCGCTCGATTGAAACACGTAGACGCCTCGCCGCGGCAGGTGCCCTGTTGCTGGCCGGTCTGCTGCTCGCGGCGCCGGGAATCC
>JBJKSR010000144.1:0-4912 GCA_046703965.1 Gammaproteobacteria bacterium
GGTAGAACCCGACGATGGCGGCGGCATCCGCCCGGGCGAATCGGTGGCCGTGCAAGTCGAGCCTTTCGAGGGCGCACGCATCGTGGACAAATCGATCGAAATCACCGGCATCGACGTCAACCAGGCCCTGCGCCCGGCCCTGCCCGAGAAGGAGGCGCTGATGCGGGTCTTCCGCCCGATCCGCCGGGCCATGTCGGAACACGGGTGCACCCGGGCCGTGCTGGTCGGCCACAATGCCTTCTTCGACCTTGGCTTCGTCAATGCCGCGGTGCGCCGAACCGGCATCAAGCGCAACCCCTTCCACCCGTTCACCAGCTTCGACACCGCCACCCTGGGCGGCGTGCTGCTGGGCCAAACCGTGCTGGCGCGGGCGCTGGAGGCGGCCGACATCGGGCACGACCCGAGCGCCGCGCATTCCGCCGCCTACGACGCCCGGGTCACCGCCGAGCTGTTCTGCCAGCTGGTCAACGCCTGCGAGAATGTCTACCGGCGTGCGCTCGGCGACGCGCCCGGAACTTGAACGAATGCGCTACAGTTCCCCCTACATGCGCAATACCGATGGAAGGTCTGTCATGCGACGGTGGCCGCTGCTCGCCCTCCTGATCCTGGCTGTCTACGCCATGCCGGCCCCGGCCGCGCCCGCCGCGGCCACGACCACGGCGCCGAAAGCGGCCACGAAGACGGCACCCGGCGCCGGCACGGCGGTCACGCCGGCCAAAGAGGACCTCCCGCTGCCGTCATCGGCCGTGCCCCCCTTCGCCCAGGTCGACACCAACCATGACGGCTACATCGACTGGAAGGAGGCGCAGGCGGTCAAGGTGCCGAAGAAGGTCTTCGACCACTACGACTTCGACGGCAACGGCAAGCTCAACCAGACCGAATGGCTGTTCGTGCGCCTGGACATGACCGATTTCGCCAAGGCTACGAAAGCCCCGGCGCCCACCACACACTGACCCGCAGGCGCTCCCGTGTTCTCGCGCGTCCCGCCCGTCACCCTCGGCATCATCATTGCCAATGTCGTCGTGTTCCTGATCCAGCAGACGGCCGGCGAATACCTGCTCCAGTTGTTCGCCCTGTGGCCCTGGGGCCCGGCGCAGGCGGCGCAGACCAGCCACGGCGTGGTGATGGTCGGCTTCCATGTCTGGCAGCTCGTGACCTACGGCTTCCTGCACGGCGGCATCGCGCACATCTTCTTCAACATGTTCGGCCTGTTCATCTTCGGCGGCGCGGTCGAACTGACCTTCGGCCGCAACCGGTTCCTTCTCTACTACTTCGTATGCCTGGTCACGGCGGCACTGGCCCACTTGCTCGTCGTGCATTTCTTCACCGGCGGCTTCTACCCGACCATCGGCGCCTCGGGCGGCGTATTCGGCGTGCTGCTCGCCTTCGCCATGCTATTCCCGCACCAACGCATCGTGCTGCTCATCCCCCCGATTCCGATGCCCGCCTGGCTGTTCGTGACCGGCTACGGCGTAATCGAACTGGTGCTGGGCGTGACCGGGACCGCCTCCGGCATCGCCCATTTCGCCCACCTGGGCGGCATGCTCGGCGGCATCGTGCTCATCCTCTACTGGCGCGGGAGATTGCCGTTGAAGCCGCGCAATCTCCTGATGCAGTAACCGCCGTCCCGATCAAAGACCGAAGGAACTCGGGCCGGTCCGGGTTTGTCGCCTGTAGTGTGGTTTATGCAAAAGGAGGAGAACATGAAGCTTCGTACCATCCTCTCGATGGCCGCACTGGCCGCCCCGGCAGCCGCTTTCGCACTGGGCACGGGCACGCCAATGCAACCGAACACCCACCCCGCGAAGATGCCCAAGAAGCAATCGGGTTCCCATCACACCAAGATACCGAAATCGGCCGTGCCCAAGTTCAAGAAGGCCGACACCAACCATGACGGCAAGATCGAGTGGAAGGAGGCCAAGGCACTGGGCGTGCCGAAAAAGCTGTTCAAGCAGGACGACTTCAGCCATACCGGCACGCTCGACAAGACCGAATGGCAGTTCGTGCGCATCGAGATGCCCGCCCACAAGAAGGGATCGCCCCCCGGCGGCGCGTGAACGGCCAGGCGGGCGACGGGCCGGAGCGCCTGCACGGCGTTCCGCCCCGTCGTCGGCCGGCACCGCTCATGCCGGTACTGACGCCTATGATCCGATAGTCGTTGGCGCGCTGTCGCGGACTGCATGGCCGCGCTCGCATCGGGGCAGCGGACCCGCCCGGGGCCCGCGGGGCGCACGGGCCAAATCCCTTCGTCCGGTACCGTCGGGGCGCTTTCCCCGGACGGGGCCTGTAAAATGGAACTTTCGCCGCACCCCCGACCATGGAAAAGCTGGATCCCCGGGATCTGTACGCCGTCAACGGCCTGCTCACCGAAGAAGAACAGATGGCACGCGAGACCACGGCCCGCTTCGTGGACGAACGCGCGCTGCCGCTGATGGGCGAGGCCTTCGAGAAGGCCCGCTTCCCCGCCGAACTGGTGCCGGAGATGGCCGAATTGGGCCTGTTCGGAAGCTATTTCGAGGGCTATGGCTGCGCCGGACTCTCCGGCACCGCCTACGGCGTGATCTGCCAGGAGCTGGAGCGCGGCGACTCGGGCCTGCGCAGCTTCGTCTCGGTGCAGACCAGCCTGGTGATGTACCCGATCTACACCTACGGCTCCGAAGAGCAGAAGCAGCGCTGGCTGCCGGACCTCGCCTCGGGCAAGGCCATCGGATGCTTCGGCCTGACCGAGCCGCACGGCGGCTCCGACCCGGGCAACATGAAGACCCACGCGAAGAAGGACGGCGAGGACTGGATCCTCAACGGCGCCAAGATGTGGATCACCAACGGCACGCTCGCCGACGTGGCCGTGGTGTGGGCGCAGACCGACGAGGGCGTCCGCGGCTTCCTGGTGGAAAAGGGCATGAAAGGGTTCGAGGCCCCGGAGGTGCACCACAAGATGTCGCTGCGCGCCTCGGTCACCTCTGCGCTGTACTTCGATAACGTGCGCATCCCGAAGGAGAACGTGCTGCCCGGCGTCGCCAGCCTGCGCGGCCCGCTGTCCTGCCTGACCCAGGCCCGCTACGGCATCACCTGGGGCGTGATCGGCGCCGCCATCGCCTGCTACGACGAGGCCCGCGAGTACGTGAAGGACCGCACCCTGTTCGGGCGCACGCTGGACCACATGCAGCTCACTCAGGCGCGGCTCGCGCAGATGGCGCGCGGCATCACGAGCGCGCAACTGCTGTCCTGGCGCCTGGGCCAACTCAAGGACCAGGGCAAGCTGCATCCGACGCAGGTCTCGCTCGCCAAGTGGAACAACACGCGCATGGCAATCGACGTCGCCCGCGACGCGCGCGACATGCTCGGCGGCTCGGGCATCACCGTCGAGTACTGCCCCATCCGCCACGCGCTGAACCTGGAATCGGTGATCACCTACGAAGGGGCCGAAAGCGTGCACCAACTGGCGGTCGGCCGCGAAATCACCGGCATCAGCGCCTTCTGAACCCGCATTGAAAACTCTCCCCGAGGCGCAAAGACGCCAAGAAACCGATACCCGCATGCATTTCCCCTTGCCAAAACGCAAAGCCGCCAAGAAGAAGACCTCTCGCGGAGACGCAGAGAGCGCAAAGAAGAATCCTGTGACCCTCCCCTTCGCTTGCGAAGCAAGGAAGGGGGAGTTGGACGGTGATTCGACAAAGGATTCGCGACGGGGACCGTCGCGCCTGCAGGAGCCCCTCATCCCTGCCTTCTCCCCTCGGAGGAGAAGGAGAAATGTTTCCCCTGCGGTCTCTGCGTCTCCGCGAGAGATCTTCTCTTCCCGTTGCGGCCGTAGCGGCGTTGCGAGAATTTCTTTCTTTGCGCCTTTGCACCTTTGCGAGAGATCTTCCGGAACACATTTGGAGATTTGCTCTTGAGCGGATCCGGGACGAAGGTGGGGCTGGCCCGCAGCGCGACGCGTTCGATCAACCGCGTCGAGATCGTCGACAACAATTTCGTCGAATTCCTCAGGGGCTGGGACGAGGAGACGCCGCGCGCCGGCCTCGATGCCCGGGTGCCCGGTACCGGCCTTAGCGGCCGCCAGTTTCTGGAGGTGTTCGAGTCGCAGATGCTCTCGCGCCAACTCGACATCGAGGCGCGAGCGATGCGGGCCCGCGGCGAAGGCTTCTACACCATCGGCTCCTCCGGGCACGAGGGCAACGCGCTGGTCGGCCGCCTCACCCGCCATACCGATCCCGCCTTCCTGCACTACAGGAGCGGCGCCTTCTTCATCGAGCGTGCCCGCCAGGTACCCGAGATCGACCCGGTCTTCGACATCGCGCTGTCCTTTGCGGCAAGCGTCGAGGACCCGGCCTCGGGCGGCCGCCACAAGGTCTTTGGCAGCAAACCATTGTGGATACCGCCGCAGACCTCCACCATCGCCAGCCACCTGCCCAAGGCCATGGGCACGGCCTGCGCCATTGCCCAGGCCCGGCGCGCCGGCTGCCTGCCGGTGCCGGACGACAGCATCGTGGTGTGCAGCTTCGGCGACGCCTCGGCCAACCACGCAACGGCGCAAGCGGCGATCAACGCCGCCGCCTGGACGGCCTACCAGCACCTGCCCTGCCCCATCCTGTTCGTATGCGAGGACAACGGCCTGGGCATCAGCGTCGACACGCCGCCGGGATGGATCGAGGCCAACTTCTCCCACCGGCCGGGCCTGCACTACCTCCAGGCCGACGGCCTCGACCTCGCGCACGGATACGGCGCCGTCGAGCGTGCCGTCGCGCATTGCCGCGAGCACCGCAGCCCGGTGTTCCTGCATCTGCGCACGGTGCGCCTGCTCGGACATGCCGGCACCGACATCGATATCGAATACCTCGGCGCGCAACGCGTCGAGGCCACCGAAGCCCGGGACCCGCTGATCTTCTCGGCGGAGACGGCGCTCGAACTCGGC
>JBJKSR010000145.1:0-8739 GCA_046703965.1 Gammaproteobacteria bacterium
CACCGGCAACGAACGCGAAGGGATCGCGCACGCACTTCTGCTCGGCACCCTGTTCCGGCTGGCGGGCGCCGATATCTCCGTCTTCCCGGAGCCCGGCGGGCGCTTCCGGGTGACGCCCGAGGTCTGCTCCGGGATCGCCGCCGCGCTGGCCGCGCCGCTGGGCGGCCTGGCGGCGGCTCTGCCGTCCCCCGGAGGCGGCATGCAGGTGGCGCGCATCCCCGAACTCGCGGCGCGCTACGGCCCGGAGGCCGTATGGCTGGTCGGCGGTTCGCTGCTCGGAGATCCGCGCGGGGTTACGGAGGCCACCCGGGATCTGATAGCCGCCCTGGAAGCGCGTTTCGACGCCCGCCTGGAAACGCCTGCGAGCGGGCCGGTCTCGGCTTGCGAGGTGCCGGGCGTTGCACCGCCGCAGGGCGTCCCTGCACCGGTGCTGAGGGCGGACCCGGATTTTCACTGGCCGGACCGCGAGGACCAGCGCTACAAGGCGTCGCAGGCCTTGCCCTTCCGGGGCGTGCGCCGCGTCGAACTGGTGGGCAGGCAGGGCGAGCCCTGCCAGTTCGAGCTGCGCTACTTCGAACTCGAGCCGGGCGGCTTCACCAGCCTGGAGAAGCACGTGCACACGCATGTGCTGATCGGGGCGCGCGGGCGCGGCGTGGTCGTCGTGGGCGGGGAGCGCACGACGCTCGATCCGGACGATGTCGCCTACGTCGCCCCGCTGCAGGTCCACCAGTTGCGCAACGAGGAAGACGGACCGTTCGGTTTCTACTGTATCGTCGACCGCGACCGTGATCGGCCCATGGCACCATAAGATGGATCGTGGAAGATCGCTGAACCCGTTGGATCGGTTATGAGCAGAAAGAGCAAGCGCAACCCGGTCGGCCGCTTGGCGCGCTACTCCAAGGTGGCGTTCGTGCGTCCCGCTCGGCAATTGATCGGCGCCTATCACCGTCCCGGCACGCCGCCCGGGACCCTTGAGCTGGAGGCTGAGCCGGGCACGCCGCCGCCACCGCCTCCGCGCCTCAGCCTCTTCACCTACGATGCCGACCGCCTCCGCGAGCAGAGCGAGGCGGCGCTCGGGGATTGTGCCCCGCCATCGCGCGACAAGGAAAAGAACTGGCTTCATGTGCAGGGCGTGCCGACGCCGGAAGTGATGACCCGGCTCGGCGAGTCTTACGGCCTGCATCCGCTGGCGCTGGAGGACGTGCTGCGCCGCGGGCAACGCACCAAGTTCGAGGTATACGAGGACCAGTTCTTCGTGGTGTTGAACCGGCCCCGTCGCAACGAACGGGGAGAGCTCACGACAAGCCAGGTGAGCTTCTTCCTGGGCGCGAACTATCTCATTACGTTTGACGACGGAGAGGCCGATGCGTTTGATCCGATCCGCGAACGCCTGCGTTCCAAGATGCTGATTCGCGGGCGAGGTGTCGACTACCTGTTCTATGCGCTCATCGACGTGGTGATCGACGAAGGCTTCCCGATGCTCGAGGACTTCGGCGAACGCATGGAGGCATTGGAGCAGGCGGTGCTCGACGAACCGAACAAGTCGCAGCGTTACCAGATTCATTACATGAAGCAGGAACTGGTGCAGTTGCGCCGCGCCTGGTGGCCGCAGCGCGATGTCATGAACACGCTGATCCGCGACGGCGAGCTATTCATCGGCGAAGCGACGCGGGTCTACCTGCGCGACAGCTACGATCATTGCCTGCGCATCATCGATTTCACCGAAACCTACCGCGAGATGATGTCGAGCCTGCTCGACACCTATCTCTCCAGCGTCAGCCAGCGCATGAACGACGTCATGAAGGTGCTGACCGTGTTCGCCACGATCTTCCTGCCGCTGACCTTCATAACCGGCCTGTACGGAATGAACTTCGATACCGCGAGCCCGTTCAACATGCCGGAGCTGCACTGGCGCTACGGTTACTTCTATGCCCTTGGCGTCATGCTGGTCGCCGTACTGGGCATGCTCGCCTACTTCCGGCGCAAACGATGGCTGTAAGTTCCCTGCGCGAGGCGCTGGCGCCCGCCTACGAGAGCGCGGTCTACGCGGCGGAACTGCCTGCCGGGCGCGTCGAATTCCGGATTGGCCGGGCGCCGGAAGGACCCGCGCCGGACGCGCCGCTGGCCATCATCACGGCGTGGAATCCGGGTTCGCGCCGGACCCGCCGGGCGGCCAACTGCCGTGCCAACGAACGCCTGGCCAGGGCGTTGCGGGCGGGCGGCTGGAGCATCCATCCCGCCGGCGGACATTCCGAGGACGGCGTGCACGAGGAACCCTCGTTCGCGGTCGTCGGTATCACGCCCGACGCGGTGCTCGCGCTCGCGAGGGTATTCGGCCAGGCCGCGGTCTTCTACTGGGACGGTACCCGCGCGCGTCTGCTGTGGTGCTAGGCGCGAGCACTCGCCCGGTCAGTGCATCCCGTGGGCCGCCATGACCGCGGCGAAGACGATCAGGCCGATGAAGGTCAGCACCCACAGGCAAATGACAGCGATGATGCAGATCCCGATGTATTTCCAGAACTGCCGCTGGTGCTCCAGCGCGCGGGCCAGTGTCCCGTTGTCACCGTCCCGCTCGATGCGGTCCAGCGACGCCGCGTAGCGGAACAGGAGGAGCGACGGCACGAAGTACAGTGCCGCCATGAAGAAATACACCAGCGACAGCAACACGAACAGGCCGTGCGGCGGCATGGCGTAAGCGGGTGACGGCGCGGGCAGCGTGGATACGCCGACCAGCATGAACAATCCGCCGATCACGGCAAAGCCGGACCCGACGAAACCCATGATGGCTGCGAACTTCAACCAGGGCCGTGTGCGGGCCAGCGGTTGCGCGATTTCGTCGGGGAGGGTGGCAACGGCTTCCTGCATCGGGTTTTCCCGCTTTTTTCTCGTCTTTCCCGGAGCTTATAGCCGTGTCGCCGGCGAGTCAATACCAATCTGTTATGTCATGGGAATGAACAGCAGCAGCGCAATGCCGAGCAGGATGCGGTAGATCGCGAACGGCGTGAACCGGTGGGTGCGGATATAGCCGAGGAGCCACTTCACGGCTACGAAGGCGACCAGGGTCGAGACGACGAAGCCCAGCGCGAGCGCGCCCCAGTGGGTGTGTGCCGCGGCGCCGCTTTCCAGGGCCTTCAGCACCAGGTAACCGGTGGCGGCATACATGGTCGGAATGCCGACCAGGAAAGCGAACTCGGTCGCCGCCGACCGGTCGTTGGTGCCGAACAGCATCGCCGCGAAGATCGTCGCGCCCGAGCGCGAGGTGCCCGGGAAGATGCCGGCGACGATCTGCGCGATGCCGACGAGGATGGCCACCCGCCAGGTGATGGTGCTGTTCGCCGGGCGGCGGGCGGCAATCTGTTCGGCGGCGATCATCCAGATGCCCCCCGCGATCAGCGCCCATGCGATCGGCGAGACGGCCGTCGGCAGCTTGAAGCCGAGCTCTTCGGCGATGAACCCGAGGATGCCCGTAATCACGAAGGCAACCATCAGCTTCAGCAGGTAGTCGCGCGTCGCGGGCTCGCGCCAGCGCGTGGCGAACTCCCACAGTCGCCGCCAGTAGATGAGGGTGATGGCCAGGATGGCGCCCGCCTGGATCCCGACAGTGAAAAGATCGGATCGCTCCCCGAGCCAGTGTTCGGCGATGAGCAGGTGACCGGTGCTGGAAACGGGCAGGAACTCGGTGATGCCTTCGATGATGCCGAGAAGCACCACGTTGAAGAAGTTGTGCATGGATTGCGGCGGCCGCGATCAAAGCACGCAGTTTACCCGACCGCCGCGCGGCCGGCTCAGCCGATGCGGTCGCGGATCTGCCCGGCGAGCGTTGCGGGGTCCTGCCCGCGATCGACTTCCACGACGGCTTTCCGGTACGTTTCGTGATCCAGCTCGAAGATCAGGCACCGCGAGGGATCGTGGAAGTCATAGAAAATCACGCCGTCCGGGGTGAAGAACGTACCCGCCACTTTCACCCCGGGGAGGTTGGTGCCGACTCTGATACCGCGGAACAGCTCCTCGGGCACCGGTTCGTGCCGCACCGAACGGATATGGCTGTAAGGGATGTGCAGCGATCCGTGCAGCGCGAGTATCTCGTCCAGCGGATTCATGATCACGCCGACGCGGTCGGCTTCGAGTTCGACGCGGGCCATTGGGCAACTCCGTCAGCGATCCGCGACCGCTTGGCTTCCAGCTCCGCTCACTATATAGGATTCGCCCGACTGAAATTCCGGCGCCTGCCTCTCGGAAGCGTCGAGCGGGGGTGAAACACAGACCGCGAAGTTGCGACGGAGCGCTGCGTGGCCGTTACGCTTCGTCGCGTACGTCTGCTCCCGATTCTCCGGCTTCCGGCTCGCCGTTGTACCAGGCCGGGATTTTCGCAGCGGGCATCGGCTTGCCGATCGCGTAGCCCTGCAGGGCGTCGCATCCCAGCGCCGGCAGGCGTCCGGCAACGTGTTCGTTCTCCACGCCTTCCGCCGTGACGTGCAGGTGCAGGGCATGCGCCAACTGGATGATGGCGTTCACGAGCACTTCGCCGCCCTTGTCTTCCGCCATATCGGTGACGAAGGAGCGGTCAATCTTGATGCTGCTGACGGGAAGCTTGCGCAGGTAGGCCAGCGAGGAGTAGCCGGTGCCGAAATCGTCGATCGCCGTCCTTACGCCGAGGCTCGACAGTCGCGTGATGGTTTCGTATGCCCGTTCCTGGTCGGTGAGCAGCGTGGTTTCGGTCATCTCCAGGGTGAGCGCGCGCTCGGGCAGCCGGAACGACGCCAGGAGTCCGGCCACGGTATTGGCGAACTCGGGATCGAGCAGGCTGGCCGCCGTCACGTTGACGGAAACCGAAAGCGTCAACCCGTCGTTATGCCAACTTGCAGCGTCCTCCAGGGCATGCCGCAGCACCCAGTTCGTGATGTCGCGGATGAATCCGCTGCGCTCGGCCAGGGGGATGAACTCGTCGGGATGCAGCATGCCGTAGCGCTCGTGCTTCCAGCGCACGAGGGCCTCCAGTGCATTCACGCGGCGATCCTTGGCACTCATGATCGGCTGGTACTCGAGCACCAGCTCCTGGCGCTGGATGGCCTGGCGCAGTTCGCCCAGCAGAATCAGCCGGTGCGGGCTGCTCTTGTCCTGTTCGGGCGAATAGAGCGAGTAGCCGCTGCGGTCCTTCTTCGCCACGTACATCGCCACCTCGGCGCGCTGGATCAGGGTATCGGCGTCGCGCCCGTGCAACGGATAGATGGTGGCGCCGATGCTCGCCACGAGGCTGAGGCTGAGCCCTTCCAGCGTGTATGGCGCTTCCAGCGCCTTGCGGATCGCCTTGACCGTGGCGAGGATGTCGCTCTCCTTCTTGAGCCTCGGCAGCACGAGGCCGAATTCGTCGCCGCCGAGACGGGCCACGGTAACCGATTCGTGCACCGCGTTCTGGATGCGGGTGGCCACGCTCTTGAGCACCCGGTCGCCGCTGTGGTGGCCCAGCGAATCGTTGATATCTTTGAAGCCGTCCAGGTCGAGGAACAGCACGCCGAGCGCCGTTTCCTCCGAATGCGCCAGTTGCAGCGCCTGCTCCAGCCGGTCTATGAACAGTACGCGGTTGGGGAGGTCGGTGAGCTTGTCATGCGTGGCCTCGTGGGAAATGCGATTTTCCAGCGCGACCGTCTGGGTGCGAAGGTCGCTGGTCTGGTCCATGACCATGGCGCCGGCCTCGTAGGCGATGATCGTGCTCGTGTACTGGCCCCAGAAGCCGAATACGAAAGGCGTCGTGTCAAGCACCCACAGCACCGGGTTGGTGGCCTGGGCGTGAATGATGCTGGTCAGCGAGAATTCGAAGTGGTTGCTGAAATAAGCGCTGAGGACCGTCGCCACCACCACGGTGATCAGCGCGATGACAGTGCCGATGATGGCCTGTTTTGATGCTTTGCTGCGAAGCAGGCGAACGTTTTCCTGAAGGACTTGTTTGGCAGAGAGCATTACCGACTCCAATGAATTGATTCGCGCTTCGGCTGCGCTTATTGATTCGCGAAAGCATAGCAACTTTAACAGCCAATTGGGAGAAACGGTCGAAAATCCGCCCGATCTTCATGACCGGCCGGGGAGATGATGCTCCCCGGTTTCCGCGGATGCATGCCGGCAATCCGGAGGATGCCGTTATCATGGGGACTCGCCGGTCGGCCGGGAACCAAGATGCATTACCTGCACACCATGTTGCGCGTGACGGATCTGGAGGCCTCGCTCGCGTTCTTCTGCGGACTGCTCGACTTCGTGGAGATCGATCGCCGCGAGGTGCCGCAAGGCCGTTTTACGCTGGTATTCCTGGCGGCGCCGGAAGACGTCGAGGCAGCGCGCCGGGACAGGGCGCCGCTGGTGGAGCTGACCTGGAACTGGGACCCGGAAACGTACACCGGCGGCCGCAATTTCGGGCATCTTGCCTATCGTGTCGACGACATCTACGCGCTTTGCGGCAAGCTCATGGAGGCGGGAGTGACCATCAACCGTCCTCCGCGCGACGGACACATGGCCTTCATCCGCACCCCGGACGGCATATCGATCGAGCTGCTGCAGCGCGGCGACGCCCTGGCCCCGGCCGAGCCCTGGCAGTCGATGTCCAATTCAGGGACCTGGTAGGGCCGGTGGCCGGCCCGCGCCGCCGGACGACGCGTTGTGTCGCGATGGCTCAACGCTTCCAGGTGACGAGCAGATTGAGGTGATCCGCTTCCCGGCGGATTCTCCATGGTGCCCACGTCAACACGTAGTCCTTCAGCGCAAAGCCCGTGGCCGTTACCGCAACGGACAATACGGCCCACGCCCAGCCGGGAAAAGCGAAGCGCCAGCCGATTCCCGTGCCGAGCAGGACGAGTCCCGCCGCGACGCCGCTGGTTCCGATCGCGGATTCGACGCACAGGCACCGCGCCGATTGCCGGCGCGCCGGCGGAGCGCGGCGACGGCGACCCGCGAGCAACGCCAGGTCGCGGGCCAGGCCCTGCGCCAGCAGCAACACCGCCGCGACGAGTAGCAGGATGCCGAAATCCGGCCGGGCGGGCAGCAGTGGCGAAGCCAGCCAGAAACCGGCCCCCAGGGCGGGGATCATTGCCAGCTCGACCTTCGCGAGCCCGTCGATGCGTCTCCCCGGCGGCGATTCAGCCATGGCGCCTGCGCCATTCGGCCGCCGTGTACTCGAAGTCGAATTCCTCCACCGTCTCGCCCTTGAACCGGGCCCGGCGGGGCCGCGCCGATTGCGCGAACCCGACGTGTTCCAGCAGCCGGATGGCCGGTGTGTTGCGGGCATCGGTCACCGCGAGCGCGGTTTCGATTCCGGGCCTCGAGAATACGAACCGCAGCAGGGCTTCCAGCCCCTCGCGGGCGTAGCCGCGGCCCTGCGCGGCCGGCGCCAGCGTGAACCCGACCTCGACGTGGGCCGGGTCGATCACGTGCAGGGCCAGGTCGCCGAGCAGCGCGTCGCTGAACTTGTCGGCCAGGGCGATCTGGTACCACTCGCCGGGCAGCCATGGGGCCTTGCCGGCCATCTCCGTGAGCAGGGCCTGCGCGTCCTCGAGCGTATAGGCGGACCAACTCTGGTAGCGGGCTACCGCCGGGTCGTTGCGGTAGGCGGCAAACGCCGCCAGGTCGGCATGGCGCAGCGCGCGCAGGCGCACCCGGTCGCAGGCGATGGGCCGAAAGGCGTTCACGTCGCAGCGCGCGGGATCCACACTGTTCCCGCGGCGTGGGCTAAAGCACGACCTGGTGGTGCGTCACCACCGGGTCGAAGCGTGAGAGCACGCGGCGGGCCGCTTCGGGTACCACGGCGCGGTCGATCGGCTCTCCGGCGAACGCCTTGACCGACTCCAGCGAATCGAACCAGAAGACCGTGGTGAACTCGATTTCATCCCCGTTCGCCCGTTTGAGCAGGTTGGCTTGCCGGTACCCGCTTACCCCCCGCGTCACGTGCGGCAGGATGACGTCCGAAAACAGCGCTTCGTAGGCCTCGGCGTTAGCGGGCGTGGCCCAGGCTTTCCATATTCTGGCGATCACCGTCGACCCCCGTGCCCCTGCATTCCCCGTTACTCTACCAGCGTCTGCGGCTGTGCCGGCGCGGGTGCAGAGTTACGAAGCGGGTTGGGTTTCGGCTGCATGCAAGTGGGATTTGAACCAGTCGGTCGCGAGCCAGGCAACTTCTTCCAGTTTTCCGACTTCCTCGAACAGGTGTCCGGCCCGCGGCACGATGACGAGTTGGTGCTCGCAGCGCAACTGCCGCGCCGCCAGGCGGTTCAACTCGATGACCTGTGCGTCCAGCCCGCCGACGATCAACAGGGTCGGGGCACTCACTTCGGGCAGGGCATTGCCCGCAAGATCGGGTCTCCCCCCGCGCGACACCACCGCCTTCA
This sequence comes from Gammaproteobacteria bacterium, assembly GCA_046703965.1. GTDB lineage: Bacteria > Pseudomonadota > Gammaproteobacteria > JAKDMP01 > JAKDMP01 > JBAUSV01. Next base: position 8,370 of record JBJKSR010000145.1, read on the forward strand.
CCCACTGGGGGCGCCGGGCGGCGGCGATCAGTGCGGCCGCGGCGCCCGTGCTGGCGCCGAACAACCCGACGGGCAGCCCCGCCGTGCGCCGGTCGTGGGCGACCCAGTCGACCGCGTCGGCCAGGCGCTGCGCCAGGAGCGGTATGTCGAAGCGGTACTCGCCGGTCAGCTCGTCGCGCGCATGTTCCGCGGCGCTCAGCAGATCGAATAGCAGCGTGGCGAAACCCGCCTCGTTCAGCCGTCCGGCGACCTGCCGGTTGCGCTGACTGAAGCGGCTGCTGCCGCTGCCGTGCGCGAAGACGACGACGCCGCGCGACGGCGCGGGCAGGCCGAGCAGGCCTTGCAGCCGCGTGCCGCTTGAAAGCACGGC
>JBJKSR010000146.1:0-3352 GCA_046703965.1 Gammaproteobacteria bacterium
GTCTACCACGTGCAGTCCTCGGGCCGGAAGGAGGTCACCGGGGCCAACGTCCTGGTCGCCATCTTCGGCGAGAAGGACTCCCACGCGGTGTATTTCCTGCACCAGCAGGAGGTCACGCGCCTGGACGTGGTCAATTTCATCTCCCACGGCATCGCCCGCATCAACGAGGATGCCGATGCCGCGCCGTCGGCCGAGCACCGCGAGAACGAGGAGGGCGGCGCCGAGACGGCCAGCAATCCGCTCGAGGAATTCGCCAACAACCTCAACGCGCTGGCCGAGGACGGCCGCATCGACCCGCTGATCGGCCGCCAGGAAGAGATCGAGCGCACCATCCAGGTGCTGTGCCGCCGGCGCAAGAACAACCCGCTGTACGTGGGCGAGGCCGGCGTGGGCAAGACCGCGCTGGCCGAGGGCCTGGCGGTGCGCATCGTGGATGGCAAGGTGCCGGAGATCCTGCGCCATGCCACGGTCTATTCGTTGGACCTGGGCGCGCTCGTGGCCGGCACCAAGTACCGGGGCGACTTCGAGAAACGCCTCAAGGGCGTGCTCGCGGAGTTGGCCGAACAGGAGGGCTCGATCCTGTTCATCGACGAGATCCACACCGTCATCGGCGCCGGTGCGGCATCGGGCGGGGTGATGGACGCCTCCAACCTGATCAAGCCGGTGCTTGCATCCGGGGAGCTGAAATGCATCGGCTCCACGACCTACCAGGAATTCCGCGGCATCTTCGAGAAGGACCGCGCGCTGGCGCGCCGCTTCCAGAAGATCGACATCGTGGAGCCCAGCGTCGAAGAAACCGTCGAGATCCTCGAGGGCCTCAAGTCGCGCTTCGAGAGTCACCATGGCGTCAAGTTCCCGAAGCGGACGCTGCGCGCGGCCGCCGAACTGGGTTCGCGCTACATCAGCGACCGCCGCCTGCCGGACAAGGCCATTGACATCATCGACGAGGCGGGGGCGGAAATGCGCCTGCGGCCCAGCACCAAGCGGCGCAAGACCGTGAGCGTGGAGGACGTGGAGCAGATCGTGGCGCGCATGGCGCGTATCCCGCCGAAGCATGTCTCGCATTCCGACCGCGACGCGTTGCGCACACTGGAGCGCGACCTGAACCTGGTGATCTACGGCCAGGACGCGGCGGTTAAGAGTCTTGCCCAATCGATAAAGATGGCGCGCTCGGGGCTGGCACATCCCGAGCGGCCGATCGGCGCGTTTCTTTTCGCCGGCCCCACGGGCGTGGGCAAGACCGAGGTTACCCGCCAGCTCGCCCGGTTGCTGGGCATCCCGCTGGTGCGCTTCGACATGTCCGAGTACATGGAGCGCCACACCGTCTCGCGGCTGATCGGCGCCCCGCCCGGCTACGTGGGCTTCGACCAGGGCGGCCTGCTGACCGAGGAGATTATCAAGAATCCTCACGCCGTACTGCTGCTCGACGAGATCGAGAAGGCGCACCCGGACGTCTACAACCTGTTGCTGCAGGTCATGGACCACGGCGAACTGACCGACAACAACGGGCGCAAGGCGGATTTCCGCAACATCATCCTGGTGATGACCTCCAACGCCGGTGCTCAGGACATGACCAAGCGCACCATGGGATTCACCCAGCAGGACCATACGCCGGACGTGCAGGAAGCGGTGCGGCGCATCTTCACGCCGGAGTTCCGCAACCGGCTCGACGCGGTCATCCAGTTCGGCCACCTGTCGCCGGAGAGCATTCTGCGCATCGTGGACAAGCTGCTGCTCGAGCTGGAGGCCCAGCTCGACGCCAAGGGCGTGCAGCTGGAGGCCGACGAGGACGCCCGCCACTGGCTCGCGGAGCACGGCTACGACGTGCAGATGGGCGCGCGCCCGATGGCGCGCCTGATCCAGGAGCGGGTCAAGGCGCCGCTCGCCGAGGAGTTGCTGTTCGGCCGTCTCGCCGACGGCGGCCGCGTGCGGCTCGCGGTGCGCGACGGCGACCTCGCGCTCGACATCGACGCCTCGGCCAGCGACGCGCGCGAAGCCAAGCCCACCGCCGACGTCTGACGTTCGGGGAGACTCTCGCAACGGCACAACGCCGCAACGAAGAAAGGGGTGTCGCAAAGGCGCCAAGGCCGCAAAGGTCCCGACCGCTTCGCCCCTCCCAGGGGGAGAATGCCGGGATAAGGGATGCGCTGCCCGGTAGCGTTTGTTCAGGGCACCCGGGCCATGGGACCGAAGGCGAAGGTCATTCCTGCACTTGCTGAAAAGTTGTCCTGATTACCAACCATGAGCAGGGTGCAAATGGCACACTTCAGCGTGTTGCATCCACCCGTTGAATCCGCAGCCATAAGCGGTCATTCATTGATTTACTTCGTGCTATTTGAGAGCTATCCGTTGGATGCTTCAGGCACAATCCCCTGGCGGTACTTGGCGTACTTTTTCAGCAGCGCCTGGAACGCAGGCGTCTTGCGGATCGGGTCCCAGACAGGGGCGATCCAGAGCATGACCGGGGAGTAATCTGCTCCGATACCGGGGGTGGCCAGGGCGGTCGAAAGCACTTGCACGGACTTGTCCGCACTGCCGGCTTGCGCATACAGCTCGGCACAACTTTCCATCACACCGGGACCATAAAAATGGTCGTCGCTGTGTTCGGTCATGGCCAGCGCTTTTGCGGTGGCTGTCAGGCCCGCCTTGGTCCGGCCCAGACCAAGCTCGGCCTGGGCGACGTTGACCAACGCTTCCGCCTGGTTGATGACTCGGCTACCGGCCAGCGCAGCATAGTGCGCGCGGGCTTGCGGCAGTGCCTTGGCATAGAATGCGCGGGCCTTGGCCGAGTCGCCACTGAGTCCATACAAGTAGGCGAGTTGCAGGGACTTGGGGACATCACCAAACAGGTCCGGCGAGTCGGGGATCGATTGCAGCAGCGTCAGCGCCTGCTGGTACCTGCGTGCCCAGGTCAGAAAGCCGACCCGAGCCAACTCCAGTCTTGGGTCGTCACTTTGCAACTGCGCCAACGCTTCGGATACGTCGCCGTTGCTTTGTATGATCGCTCTCGCGTTGAACTCCTTGGCGAAGGCATTGGTCGGGTCCACTGCCAGCGCGCGCTGGAAAGCTTGTTCGGCCTGGGCGTACCGGTTGACCAGCATGTAGCTGATACCGAGATCGCCTGCCAGACCGGAGTTGCGCGGATCCAATGCCAGCGCTCTCCGGAACACGCCAATGGCCTCGCTGAACTTTCCCTGGCGGCGCAGTACAGCCGCTTTCCCTGTCAGCGCAAGGCTGTCGTTGGGCCGCAAGGTAAGGGCGGTGGCGAACGCCTTGAGCGCCGCGGCGTAGTCGCCCTTGCCCCAGTAGTCGTAGTATCCCAGCGCCAAGTGTGCGTCGGCCAGGTCCGGCG
>JBJKSR010000147.1:0-4914 GCA_046703965.1 Gammaproteobacteria bacterium
CGCTGCGGCTGGCGAACGCGCCGGCGCGGAGGGGCTTGCCGGCATGCACGAAGACCCGCGTGCGCCGCCCCGAGACCGAGGGATCGTAGGCCAGGCCCACCGGCAGCACCGGCAAGCCATCGTCGGCGCTGGAGGCGATGCGCCACGGCCCGGCGCGCGGACGTTGAAAATGCCCGTCGGGGCTGTTCGCGCCCTCCGGCGCCACCATCACCGATTCGCCGTCCGCGAGCGCATGCGAGAAAACGGCAAGGTTGGCGTCGATCCGGCCTCGTTCCACCGGCTTGAACTCGCGGAACGTCTCGAGGTTGAGCCGCCGGTGTCCCCAGCCGCCGCCGACCAGGCCGGCGAAACGCCGCTCGCGCCGCAACAACCAGCCGATGGGCCGCGACAGGTCGGCCCCCGCGTTGCGCAGGCGCGGCGCCCAATACCGGTTGAGCACGTCTTCCAACCTGCGCTCGCCGAGATAGCGGCGAATGTCGTTGAGCACGATCGCCAGGCTCTGTTCGGGGATGCGGTGGATGGGATGGGCCTTGAACACGCCGAGGATACGGCGCAGCGGGATCGCGGGGGAAACCAGGCGCGGCACCACCAACCATGGCGAGCGCCAGTAATGCCACAGGAAACCGGGTTCGAACAGGTCCTCGCGGGCCACGAAATGCGGCAGCACACCGGTGATCCGCATGCCGCGCCCGCGGCCGAGGAAGACGCCGAGCACGGGGATGTCGGCGTCGCGCCGGTGGTTGGCAACGATGAGGCACGGGCGGGGAATCCGCTCCGGCAAGCCGCTTTCCTCGACCCTGAACAGGCCCCGCACGATCTTGTCGAAGCCGAGCAGGAACACCCGCGCCGGCCACGCCGGCTGCCCCTGGTCCCCGGTTACCGCGTTGGAATCGGATGTCGACATGGCGCATAGCTTAGCGGGAGCGCGCCTATAATGCCGGGATGGACCCGCGTATCGGATTGATCCTGATCGGCGACGAACTGCTATCCGGCAAACGCCGCGACGAGCATCTCGCCAATGCCGCGCGCCTCAGCGCCGAACGGGGGCTGGACATCGACTGGGTGCGCATCGAGCACGACGACCTCGCCCGGCTGACCGACGTCTTCCGCGAAACCATGGCCACCGATGACATCGTCTTCAGCTACGGAGGCATCGGCGCTACGCCGGACGACGTGACCCGTCCGGCCGCGGCGGCCGCGGCCGGCGTGCCGCTGGTCCGCCACCCGCAAATCGCCGGCGACCTGGAGAAGCGCTACGGCGCCGAGGCGCATCCCTACCGCATCCGCATGGCCGAAATTCCGGAGGGCGCCGGCCTGATACCCAACCCCCCCTATCTGGTACCCGGCTTCTATCTCCAGAACCATCATTTCCTGCCGGGCTTCCCCGACATGGCGGCCGGCATGCTGACCTGGGCGCTGGACGAACGCTACCGCCCCCTGCACCGCTCGCGCCTGGTCGAGCAACTGCTCGAGATCGAGGGCGTGCCGGAAAGCGAACTGGTACCGCACATGGATCGCCTGCTGAGCGGGTTTCCGGGCCTGCGCCTGTCCAGTCTTCCGACTTCCGGCAAGAAAGGGGGCTGGCTGGTGGAAATCGGGCTCAAGGGGCCGGAAAAGCAGGTCGAGGAAGCCATCGCCCAGTTGCAGCGGGAACTGGACGAACGCGGGGCCGCCTGGCGGCTGGGCAAACGCCTGTAAGAGATCGGATCGCGGCTGAAGCCGCTCCTGCCGCGGGCACCCGAAGCGGTCGGGAGTTCGAATCCGAACATCCCACATAAAAAAGCCCCGCCGGTGGCGGGGCTCTTTCATGTGGCGCGCCCGGAGAGATTCGAACTCCCGACCGCCTGGTTCGTAGCCAGGTACTCTATCCTACTGAGCTACGGGCGCGAAGCGGGTTATTATCGCGAATTGCCCCCGGCGGGGTCAATCCTCACGCCCGCCGGCAACCTATCCGCTGCCCCAGCACTTGCTCTCCGATTCGGATCCTGAAACGCTCTTGTCGCCGGTCGAAGTCAGCTGGTAAGTACCGCATTCGTCGTTCGCCTGCTCACCCGTGGGCACTGCCTTCAGGATGTAGTTGCCCTCGCTGTCGAGGCTCGCGCTCATGGTGTACCAGTACTGGGTGGATGACGGGACCTTGACCGAGTTCGACTCGTAATTCAGCGCGGTGAGCGAAGACGCATAGGCATTGTGCGTCGCGTAATACTTTTCCTCGGCGGTCGCCGCACGCTGCAGGGCGGTAACCGCCGCCGTGCGCCGCGAATTGCGCACGTAACTCGTGTAGATCGGGTAGCCGATGGCGGCCAGGATCGCGACGATCACGATCGTGATCAGAATCTCGATCAGGGTGAATCCCGCCGATCCCGGAGCCGGCATCACGCCTTTTCGCCGAACCCGGACAAACGAGCCGCGCCGCCGGCGTCGACAAGCTGCTGGAAGCATCATCGTAACTCCTGCCATGAGAGTTGGACACCGAGACGGCCGGTCGGCAGGTGGGTCCGACTCAACGTCGGCTTGCCGCCCGAAGTGTTGGTCACTATATAGGTGGTGTTGTCGTACGTCACGAAGCTTGGCGTGCCGACCGCCCCCAATGAAATGCCCGAGGTGTTGACCGCGGTGCCGTTCACCGTGATCTGGTCGAAATTGCCGTTGCCCCGGGTATCGAACACCTCGAACTGGAGGCGCCCGCCGGTCGCCGGATCCAGGGCCATGGTCCAGCCGGTGGTACCGAACGACTGGCAGGTCAGGCCCGACGCGCTGGTGGGAATATTGGTGGTCAGGATCAATACGCCGGCGCGCATGACCGGATTGTAGACCACCTTTTCACCCTGGTTGCCCTGGGTCGGGGATACCAGATCCATATACCACCCGTAGTGCGTATTCTGGCTTTGCGTGCAACTCGTGGTGGCGGAGTCGCCCTCCCAACACACCGCGTTCGCGGACACGACCCGGTTGTTGTTGGTGCCCCCTTGCACCGTGCTGGTGCTCTGCTCCGCCGTAATGGACTGCGAGGCGAGGTTGCTGCGCGTCAGCGTGCCGGGATTGCTGGAAAGCGCGTCGTACTGGTACGCCACCGGCGTGCTGCCCTTGACCCCCGGGGTGGGTTCGCCCGCGTTCCAGTTCGACAAATCCCAGTCCCACACGCCATACACGCTCTGCACGCCCGCAGCGGAGGTGTTGGGCGCCTGCTGCACCTTGGTGACCGCCGAGCCCGTCCCGAATTCGACCAGGACGCGCGAGTAGCCGTTCACCGCCGGAACTGCGGCCACGACCAGCTTGGTCGTGATCGGCTGGGAAGCGCCGCTGGCGTTGGTCGCCGTGAACATCGGCGTCGGCGTGCCGCTGCCGCCGTAGTCCGCCGACCAGTCCGCCACGCTATTGGACGTCAGGTTGAAGCGCCAGACGTTGCCGTAGTAGTCGCCGGCGTATACGTAATCCGCGGTATGGTCGCCGTTCAGGTCGACCGGCGTCACATAGGCGATGCCGTCGGGACGTTTTTTGCCTTCGGGATCGTCGGCGGGACCGTAGCCCGTCGTCACTTCCGTGAACTTGACCGTGCCGTCGGACTGGATCAGCCCGATGAAGATGGAGGCCACACCGGTAGCGCTGTTCAGGCCGTTGCCCATCACGAAGCCCCATTGTCCATTGTTGAAGCGCGTCAAAACCGGCGTGCCGAACCCGTACCCCAGGTCCTGGCCGTTGCATGTGCCTTCCGAATTGGCGCAGATATTGCTCGCGTCCCACTCGCCGACCACCGTCGAAAGGTGGTTCTGGGAGAATTGCGACGGGTCGGTGATATTGAGCGCGAAAATGCTGTCGCCCCCGGCGCCCTCGCCGCCGACCAGCCAGGTTTGCCATTGGCTGCCGTAGAACACGGCCCCCGCGGCCGGCGTGGCGTTCACGTAATAGTGGTGCTGATAGACCGACGAGCTGTATTGCTGGAGGTTCGGATAGACCGCATGCGGTACATAAGCCAGGACTTCCTTCCCATCGTTGGTGGACATATCGGTCGAGGTGCCGGCACGGAAACCATGGAGCATGCCGTCGTTGCCTCCGACGTAGACGATGTTTTCACGGTCCGCGTAGTTCGAGGCGAATGTGCTGTACTTCACGGCCGTGGAAGCGTCCTCCGGATTCAGCCCCTTCTGGTTCGGATAAAGGACGTTCGACCAAGTATCGGCATAATTCGCGTCGGGCGCACCCACGAAGGTCGGGCTGGAATTGACGACGTCGCCCATGACCGAATTGCGCGCGCGCAACGAACCGCCCTGGCCCGATTCCTTGCTGCGGTCCCCGCGCAGGTAATTGACCACGTCCGTCCCGCCGATTTCCGAGAGCGCGGACGAGGAAAGCCCGGTGGCGGTAAATGGCACCGCCGCGGTACCCGACCAGCTCAGAATCGTACGGCTCGACGGCGATTCGACTGTCACCGTGTTCAGCGCCTGGCCGCTGGGCGACGTGCCCATCTGGGGGCAACTGCCGCCCGTGAGCACACAACTCGCCGACCAGGTGGCGTCGCTGGATATGCTCAAGGTCGACGGGCTCGTAGTGGTGGCCGGGCTCGCCAACACCGGCAGCGCGAGCACATCGCCCCACCAGTTTTTCGGGTGGAAGAGGGCCTGGAATACCTGGAGCTGCGTCCGCGTCTGGCCCGCTTTCTCGGTATTGACCGCGAGCGAACTGGCTGCGCCCGTGCGGTTGACGATATTCACCAGCGCGTCGTGCAGCGCCTTGTACAGGTCGGTGGGATTCTTGGCGCTGGCGAACGTGCCGTGGCCGTCGATCGCCGCGTGCCAGGTATCGTCGATCTGGTTACTGCTCGCGCTGGGCCACGAAACGTTGTTGTTGACCAGGTCCTGGAACACGATCTGCTGCGCCTCGGCGGTGGATACATTGGGATGGCTCGTGCTATAC
>JBJKSR010000148.1:0-2633 GCA_046703965.1 Gammaproteobacteria bacterium
ATCATTGTCCGATGGATGCCCGCAGCGTCAACCGTCCGACGCATCCGGGACGGGGCATTTGACTCGCACGCCCGCAGATCCGGCCGGCCTCGGCGGTTTCGCGGGCCGGTGGCGCGCACTCGAAGTCTACCGGCGACCCGTCGTCGTATCGATGCTGTTCCTCGGCTTCTCGAGCGGGCTGCCTTTCCTGCTGGTGTTCTCGACGCTCTCGCTCTGGCTGCGCCAGGCCGGCATCGAGCGCTCGACCATCGGCATGCTCGCCTGGGTCGGTTTCGCGTACTCGTTCGAGTTCGTCGTCTCCCCGCTGGTCGATCGGCTGATGCTGCCCATTCTGCACCGCCTTCTCGGCCGCCGCCGCTCCTGGATGCTGCTCGCGCAGATCGGCGTCGCGCTCGGGCTGACGCGGCTCGCGTCGCTCGATCCGGCCGCGGGCGTCGGTGCGGTCGCCCTTTCGGCGGTGTTCGTGGCGTGCTGCTCGGCCACGCAGGACGTCGCCATGAACGCCTGGCGCATCGAGTCCGTACCGGTTCAGATGCAAGGCCCCATGGTGGTCGCCTACCAGATCGGCTACAACGTTGCGATGATCGCGGCGAGCGCCGGAGCGCTGACGGTTGCCGCGGGCTTCGGCTGGCACATCAGCTACGGTGCGATGGCGGCGCTGATGGCCGTGGGGATCCTCACCACGCTGCTGGTCAAGGAGCCCGAGGCACCGGTGGCGCGCGCGGAGCAGCAACGCGAGGCGCGGGTCGTCGAGTGGCTCGAACGGCGGGCACACTGGCCGAAGTCGGCGCGCAGCGTCGGAGAGTGGTTCATCGGCGCGGTCGTGTGTCCGCTGACCGACTTTTTCGGCCGCTATGGCCTGCGCTTCGCGCTGCCGTGCCTGGCGTTCATCGGTGTGTACGAGATGAACGAATTCATCATGGGGGCAATGGCCAGCCCCTTTTACAGCGACCATCACTACACGCTGGATCAGATCGCGTTGGTGGTGAAGGCTTACGGATTCACGCTGTCGATTGCCGGGGTGTTCATCGCCGGGGTGCTGGTGGCGCGGATCGGCCTGGCGCGCCTGCTCGTGGTCGGCGCCGTGCTTGCCATCTTCTCTAATCTGGGCTACTCGCTGCTCGCCACGACTCATGTGCCCACGTTGCTCGGACTGGGCTTCGCCAACGGCCTCGACAATCTGGCGCGCTCGGTCGAAGGGGTGGCGCTGATCGCGTTCATGTCCGGCCTGACCAGTCCGAAGTACACCGCAACCCAGTACGCGCTGTTCGCCTCGCTCTACGCCCTGCCCGGCAAGTCCTTTGAGGGTGTTTCCGGCTTCGTGGTTCAGATGGTCGGCTATCCGCACTTTTTTCTGCTGACGGCGTGCCTTGGTCTTCCCGGTCTGCTGTTGCTGGCGTGGCTGTGGAAGCGGATTCCGCAGGGCACGGACGCCCCGCGCGACGCAGGTGTCATGGGGGCGGAGCGCATCGATGCCGGCGCCGACTGAAATCGATCTGGAGCGCGTGGTCTGCCGCATGGCGGAACTCGAACAACTCGGAGCGCGCGCGTTCAGTATCGGGGGCGGCGAGCGGCCGCTGCGCGGGTTCGTCGTCCGCTGCGGCACCGGGGTGCGCGGCTTTGTCAATCGCTGCCCGCACGCGGGCCATCCACTCGATCTGCAGCCGCATCATTTCCTGACACCTGACGGGGCGCTGATCGTGTGCGCCTCGCATGGTGCGCTGTTCGAGAAAGACGAGGGGCACTGTGTCGCCGGTCCCTGCGCCGGTCAGCGGCTACGGCCCGTGCCGCTTTCGGTCGTGGGCGATCTGGTGCTGCTGGCACCGGAGGCGGATGTCACGGCCCTCGCGGCCGAGGGCGCCTGATCATTCGAACAGATCGAGCCCCTCGAGCGGGCTGGCGCGCAGGGTCGTATCGTCGCCGGGCGATTCGCTGCGACGGTTCTGCTCATCGTCGGCGTCAACATCGACCGAGCCGCTCCAATCCTCCGGCGGTTCCGCGGCCTCGAGCAGGCCGTCGTCCCACTGCGCTTCCCAGTCCTCCCGGTCGATCTCCCCGACCGTGCCGTCGAAGTATTGGATATCGACCATCGCGTCGTTGTCGTCGATGGCGACCACTTCGAACAGCTCACCACCGCGCGAGCGGTACCAATCACCGATTCTCGGTTGCGGAGCGACCATGGCCAGACCTCACCGGTGCGCCGCCCCCTGGCGCCCCGGAACGACGATCCCTCGGTGAGACCGCTGCGTACGCCCGGACGGCTGCGGAGCTGCTATTCTGCGTTCGCCGGGCGAGGGGCGAAGGCTCATGGTGCGCCTCGCAGGCGTTCCTTTCAAGAACGGGAAAATCGCAGTCCGACTGCCGATGCTCGCGCAGCTGCTGAAATTCTTCGTGGTCTTCTTCGCGGTCGTGGAGCCCATCTCGCTGATGCCGATTTTCAGCGGGCTGACTCAGGGCGCCACGCGCGAGTACCGACACCGGATGGCGGTGAAGGCGACCGTGATCGCGGCGCTGATCCTGGCCGTGTTCGCTCTGGTCGGCGCGCCCTTTCTCGCCGTGATGGGCATCAGTCTGGCGGCGTTTCGCATCTTCGGCGGCGTGCTGCTGTTCCTGCTGGCGCTGGAGATGGTGTT
>JBJKSR010000149.1:0-3101 GCA_046703965.1 Gammaproteobacteria bacterium
GCGCATTACCGCTCCGGCCGGCGCTGCGTGGACAACGCCGGCCGGAAACCATACCTCAGTTTTCCTGCGAGAGCTTGTCCCGGAGCATGTCGCCGAGCGTCGTCGTAGCGCCACCGCCGGACTTGCCGTACTCTTCCACGGCCTGGGCCTCTTCCTTGATCTCCTTGGCCTTGATCGAGAGAGTCAGTTGGCGGGACTTGCGGTCGACGCCGACGATGCGCGCCTCGACCGTGTCGCCCGCCTTCAGCACCTGGCGGGCATCCTCCACGCGGTCGCGCGAGATGTCGGATGCGCGCAGGTAGCCGGTCACCCCATGTCCCAAGTCGACTTCCGCGCCGCGCGCGCTGACCTCGGTCACGGGACCCGACACGACGCTGCCCTTGGGGTGATCGCTCAGGAAGCCGGAGAACGGATCGCGGCCGAGCTGCTTGATGCCGAGCGAAATGCGCTCCCGCTCCGCATCGACTGCGAGCAGCACGGTCTCCACTTCCTCGCCCTTCTTGTACTCGCGGATCACTTCCTCGCCCTGGTCGTCCCAGGACAGGTCCGAGAGGTGGACAAGGCCGTCGATGCCGCCTTCCAGGCCGACGAACAGGCCGAAGTCGGTGATCGACTTGATCACGCCGGTGATGCGCTCGCCCTTCTCGTGGTTGGCGGCGAAGTCTTCCCACGGGTTGGGAGTGCACTGCTTGATGCCGAGCGAGATGCGGCGGCGCTCGGGATCGATCGCGAGCACCATGACTTCGACTTCCTGGCCGATGTGCACGAAGCGCGAGGGGTTGACGGTCTTGTTGGCCCAGTCCATCTCCGAGGAGTGCACGAGGCCTTCCACGCCGTCCTCGATCTCGACGAAGCAGCCGTAGTCGGTGATGTTGGTGACGTGACCGAACACCCGGGTACCCGGCGCGTAACGGCGCGGCAGGTCGGTCCACGGATCTTCGCTCAACTGCTTGAGGCCGAGCGAGACGCGATGGCGTTCGCGGTCGAACTTGAGCACCTTGACCTCGAGTTCCTGGCCGACCTCGACCACTTCCTGCGGGCTGCGCACGCGCTTCCACGCCATGTCCGTGACATGCAGCAGGCCGTCGATGCCGCCGAGATCGACGAACGCACCGTAATCGGTCATATTCTTGACGATGCCCTTGAGCACGGCGCCCTCGGTCAGGCGCTCGAGCAGGGCCTCGCGTTCCGCGCTGAACTCCTTTTCCACCACCGCCCGGCGCGAGGCAACCACGTTGTTGCGGCGCTGGTCGAGCTTGATGATCTTGAATTCGAGCGGCTTGCCCTCGAGGTAGCTGGGATCGCGCACCGGGCGCACGTCCACCAGCGAGCCCGGCAGGAACGCACGGATACCGTCGAGATCGACGCTGAAACCGCCCTTGACCTTGCCGGAAATGTAGCCGGTGACGCTTTCCTCGGCCTCGAAGGCCGACTTGAGGTGCTCCCAGGCGCGCAGGCGCCGTGCCTTTTCGCGCGACAGCCGCGTCTCGCCGAAGCCGTCCTCCAGCGACTCGACCGCGACCTCGACCTCGTCGCCCTCGGCAACGGTGAGTTCGCCGTCTTCACGCTTGAACTGTTCGGTGGGAATTGCGCTTTCGGACTTGAGCCCGGCGTCCACCAGGACGTAATCGGGACCCACGGTAACCACTTTGGCCTTGACCAGCGAGCCGGGTTGGACCCAGGAACTGCCCAGGCTCTCTTCAAGGAGTTCTGCAAAAGATTCAGCCATTAATTTCTCTTTCTCCGCCGCCGCGACGCCCGGTGCGTCGACAAAAAAGCGGCCCACGATGGTTTGGTGCCGCGCTGCCGCCCTCCGGGCGGATCGCTTGCGTTCGCTAACGGGGGGCGTCCTGCCTCCCAATGGTTTATCGATTCCGGCCTTCGTCCGCTTCAGTCACGAGCGCGACCAGCCTCTGCACCACCCAGTCCACCGGATGGCCCGTGGTGTCGACGACCTCGGCATCCACGGCGGGTTTAAGCGGCGCCACCGCACGGTTGGCGTCGCGTTCGTCACGCTCGCGCAACTCTTTGGTGAGGCTGGCTAGATTAGCATTAAACCCTTGCTCTTTCAACTGTTTATAGCGACGCGACGCGCGTTCTTCAAGGCTCGCGTCCAGAAACACCTTGACCCGTGCATCCGGAAATACCACGGTACCCATATCGCGCCCGTCGGCAACCAGTCCCGGCGCACGGCGCAGCGCCCGCTGGCGCTCGATCAGCGCCTCGCGCACGGCCGGTGCCGGAGCGAGCGCCGACGCCCTGCGTCCCACGGCTTCCGTTCGCAATTCGCGGCTCACGTCCTCCCCGTCGAGCACGACGCGTTCGCCCTCGAATGCGATCCGCAATGCCGGGATGCGCCCGACGATGGCGGCGATGTCCGTCGCGGCCAGTCCCGCCCGCAGGCTGGCGAGCGCCACCAGGCGGTACAGGGCTCCGCTGTCCAGGTAATGCCAGCCCAGGCGGTGCGCCACCAGGCGCCCGACCGTGCCCTTGCCGGCACCGCCGGGACCGTCGAGCGTCAGGACGGGAACGTCGTTCACGGGCTCTCCACCTCCGCGCCGGCCGCGCGCAGGAGGCGCGTGAAGTCGGGGAAGGACGTGGCGATCCAGCCGGCATCGGCCACGCTCACCGCGCCCGGCGCGCCCAGCCCGGCAACGGCCAGCGCCATCGCGACGCGGTGATCGCCGGCACTGCGTACCCGGCCTCCGTGCGCGAAACCGCCTCCCGGCAGGAACAGGGTGTCGCCGGCCACCGCCATGTCCACCCCGAGCGTCGCCAGGCCTTCGCGCATGGCCGCAATGCGGTCGCTTTCCTTGTGCCGCAGTTCGCCCACGCCGTCGATGACGCTCGGTCCCTGTGCGGCGGCGGCCAGGACCGCCAGGACCGGCAGTTCGTCGATCAATCCCGGAATCTCCCGGGCCTCGACCCGCGTGCCGCGGAGCGTTGCCGCCGAGACGTGCAGATCGGCCACCGGCTCCGCCCCACACTCACGCCGGTTGCGCAACTCGATCACCGCCCCCATCCGCTCCAGCACGTCGAGCAGGCCGGCCCGCGTCGGGTTGACGCCGACCCCGGTCAGGACAAGGCGCGACCCCGGTGCC
>JBJKSR010000150.1:0-6260 GCA_046703965.1 Gammaproteobacteria bacterium
CGGCTGACCTGCCCCCGGGGCCACGTCTCCATGGAGGGCGCGTTCGAGGTGCCGACCCTGGCCGGCTTGAGCCTCGACGAGCAGCTTTTCGTGACCGCCTTCCTGCGCTGCCACGGTTCGATCAAGCGCATGGAAGATCTATTCGACATCAGCTACCCGACGGTAAAGAACCGCCTGAACGCCATCGTCGACAAGCTGGACAGCGCACTGGACGGCCCGTCATCGAACCTCCAGGTTCTCGAGCGCCTGGAGCACGGGGAACTGACAGTGGAAGAAGCCCTGGCGCGGCTCCGATGACGAGCCGGCCGCTTTGACTGAAATCCTCGCCGGCAAACGGCAAAAAGGAGAAAGACGATGGATGCAGAACGACGCAAGGTCCTGGAGATGCTCTCAGCGGGAAAGATCACCCCCGATGAAGCGGAGCGGCTCCTCAACCGCCTGGCCGCGGACGGGGCGGACAGACGCGCGGCCGAGGCCGAAGCCGGACCCGAGGGTGGCAACATCAAGGAGGATGCGGGAAAGTTGCGCTACCTGCGCGTCTTCGTGGACAAGCCCGACCGGGACAACGTCAATATCCGGCTGCCGCTGAAACTCGTACGGACCGGTATCAAACTGTCGGCCCTGGTACCCGGCAAGGCAGGCAGGCAGTTGGCCGAGCAGGGCATCGACCTGTCCCATCTGAGCAAGCTGAGCGGTGAAGACCTGGACAACGCACTGGCCGAGCTCGACATCAACATCGAGACCGAGAAAGGTGACAAGGTCCGCGTCTTCTGCGAGTAGCTCGCGTGGGGATTCGGGCCTCGTCTGTCGGCCCAGCCTACTTCCGTAAAGCCGCCTTCCGGACAGGACGTTGCGCCGGGTCGGGACGCCGGCCCGTAGACATCTGCCCCGGAACGACCACGCGGCCCGTCTCTTCGGTAACTCCGGCCAGTCCTACACCGATCACCTTGATCCCCGAGGGAAGCACCGCCGTATAGTCCTCGTGGTGATGGCCGTGGACCACCAGGCTCACCCGCATCGCCTGGGCAAGTTCGTCCAGCACCGAGAACCCGTACTGATGGCTGCTCGGAGCCTCGTGAAGCACCAGGATATCGGCCCGCTGATCGAACAAGCGTTCGTAGTCTTCGAACCAGATACTTGCTCGATGCTTGCGCGGCATCCCGCCGCGCCAGAGCTTCTTCCTGCCTATCGAGTGCATGAACTCCCTGCGGGTACGAAATTGCACCCCCGTCTCCGGATGCCAGACTTTTTCCCGGAAAACGCCGCCCAAGCCGGCAATTCTGGCTCCGCCGACTTCCACCACTCGGGTATGGATGCAACGGTCCGCCAGTTCGGATTCATAGAGCCGGTCGTACCACTCCTCCCGGTCCATATCGTGATTGCCGTGAATCCACCACGTAGGAATCTCCCACGCCCAGGGACCGAGCGCCTCCTCCAGGGGACATTCGAGATCGAAATCGCCCAGCAGCACGACGCCCTCCGGGCGTTCGCGATCGACCGCCTGGTTAATCGGATTGAAATCCCCATGGGGATCACCGGCAAAATAAAGCACGACTCGGATTCGGACGATGGCTACGCATATAAATGATACGCGGTATCGTCACGCAGATAAACCGAGGCCCTCGGTGAGATTGCCATCGCAAGCCGACGCACGCCGTGGAGTTGACGGAGTTCGATCGACCGGCAAGGATGCGGCCCCCCGTGATTCCGCGTGATCGAGATCGGCCGCCTTCAACTGATGCCAAGGAAGGCAATAATATCGGCATCACCCGCATCGATCGCCTCCCTGAGACAGAACAGACTCATCCACAGGGGCACGGAAATATGCTCTTTATTGAGCAATTCTTCGATTGTGCCCTTCAGTTCCTCCAACGTCGACGCTGGATACTCCGTGATTGCATAGTCCGGCTTGCCGACCTCGACGCCGTTGGCTGCCAACCTGTTGGCTTTGACGTCAATTTTCGTCAGCCCGACGAACTCGGGCTTCCCGCCCCGGTTTAACCAACGGAAGAATCCCAGCAACCTCGTATCCAGCGTTACCTTGGAAAATTTCTCCAGATCCCCAAGCGACTCTTCCTTCAGTTCCCTTTGCATGGCGCCGGACACCAGGCTCTTGAGGTTCGCCGGCCGACCCACCCGTTCCCAATCCTGCCAGTCGCAGGAGCCGCTTCCGACCGGTACGAGATTGCCGGGATTCTGTTGCGCACGGTTGGATTGCTGCCAAATGACGATTTTTCCGTCTTTCGTGTAACCCAGGGTACTTATTCCGATATGGTTTCCCATCCTCGAATCCTCGATGGGCTTGAGAACATAGTCGTTATCGGGACCCAGACTGCACGGATACAAGTCACGCCCCCCGAAAATTCTCGCCGGGCTGCTGCCGACGGACTCTATCTCCCGCACGGACATCTCGTTGGTCAGGAACGAGCGAAAGTAACTGCCCCGAAACACCTCGACGCTATCGGTCCCGACCAGCATATCGGTTGCCAGGCACGTCTTTTGTTCGTTGAAAAAGCTCCGTGGAGGATGAGATCGGCATGATTCCCTATGCTGACATAACAGGGCGAGTTCATACATTTTCGGATTGGTCGCGAACTTGTCATCCAGCAATTGCGAGTACCTCGGATTTTCCGTCATGGCGACGTCGTTGGCTCGCAGGTACTCGTCGACCTTGCGCGATCTTGCAACCTTTTTCGATCGATCCGAAGGATGAGAGAGAATTTCGTATCCGGATTCCAGGTAAGCCTTCGACAAATGCAGCTGGCCGATCAACTCTTTCGTTGCGCCATCGATCTTGATGGTGGCCCCTCGTGCCCTTTGATAGCTTTTCAGCACGCTCCAGACGACCACCACAAAGCCAATCGCGCCCAGCGAAGCCGATGCCAACGCGCCGGCAAAGACGTCCAGCCCGAACAGCACGATGGCGATTGCCGTCAAGATTAGCTCCAGGGCAACGAATATCTTCTCGCCCCGGGAGAACAACACCCTGGTTACGAACGACCACACACTGAAGAAGTTGACGAGGCACCTGAACATTTCTATTTCTCCGATCCAATTGTTGCCCCATGGACTGGACTTCGCACACCAGACAAATCGCAGGCCCTGATGGCGCGCCGCGAGGCATATGACACCATGCCATGCGAATCGCCGTCAATGAGCAATGCGCTAACGCGGGCATCGCACGATAACGCGGGCATTTGCGGACAGGCAACCCATCGGCAAATCGGCGGACGTCGCGCACCCCTCTATCAAGCGTAGCCGTGATCCGGCTTGACGTCCAAGCTTCGCGCCTTCGGCTACGGGAATCAGGCGAGGCCGGCGGGAATCCTCTTGCGATGCTCTTCATAGCCCGCCCGGGGCCTGCTAATATTTGAGCGTAATCGCACCGGATCGCCTTCCATGCGCCGTCTCCACGTCGTCGCCCTCGCCATGATCGGTCTATCCCTGGTGGGCTCCAATGCCCGGGCCGCCACCCGGGACACACCGTCGCGCAGCGAGATCATCAAACAGTCGAAGCCCGCCGAATGGCACGCCCTGGATCCGGCGGATACCCTGTATATGTACCTGCCGAAAGGGGTCGTGGTGATCGACCTGGCGCCGTCATGGGCGCCGCAGCACGTGGCCAACCTGAAGACGCTGGTGCGCGAGCACTATTTCGACGGCACCTCGGTGTACCGCGTGGTGGACAACTTCGTGGTGCAGTGGGGCGACCCGAACGCCGGCAAGCCGGGCGCCAAGTCCATGGGCAAGGCGAAGAAGACCCTGCCGCCGGAATTCGAGCGTCACGTCACGGCCTCGATGCCGTTCGTGAAGCTGGACAGCCCCGACGCGTACGCGCCCGAAGTGGGCTTCTCCGGCGACTTCCCGGTGGGGCGGGACCCGGCCACGCATACGGCCTGGATCGCCCACTGCTATGGCACCGTGGGCGTCTCGCGCGACATCGCACCCGACAGCGGCAACAGCAACACGCTGTATGCCGTAATCGGCACGGCCCGCCGCATCGACCGCAACCTGGCCGTGGTCGGCCGCGTGGTGAAGGGAATGCCGTTACTGTCTTCGCTGCCGCGTGGCCCCAAGGACAACATGGGCGTCTACCGCGACCTCAAGAAGGCCACGCCGATCCTCAAAGTGCGCCTCGCCAGCGAAGTACCGAAGGACCAGCGCATTCCGCTGGAAATCATGCGCACCGACAGCGCCAGCTTCCATCGCCTGATCGAGGCAGCAGCCCACCGCCACGACGCCTTCTACCGCACCAGTCTGGGACACATCGGCTTGTGTGCGGCGCTGCCCCCGGTACGGCTGATTCCCGGCAAATGACCTCTTGGGCCGGGCTGACGGGAACGAGGTCGGGAGCCTTGTTGGCGATTCAACGACTCCCGGCTTCTTTTTCGTTCTCAGCCATAGGCGCAGGAACTAATCAGCCAAGGTGTCTGTCTACCATTAGACATGCATCGTCTGCTTGGACCGGAGACCCAATGAAAACAATCAACACCCGCTTGGCGCTGACAACCTTCACGGCCTTGGCCCTTGTCGGTCTGGCTTTCGGGGGCACCGCCCTGGCGGCAACCCCGAAGCCGGTCTATGTGCACATGAACGGCCTGAACGATTTTCTGCCGCAAGTCGTGTTCGCCCGGCCCGGCCAACCCGTCATATTCGTCAACCAGGATCAGGGCCCGCACTCGATTCATGCCTATGACCCGGTCGGCGGCAACCACCTGAAGGCCCTGGACGACATGGTCCTGCAAGGCACCCCGGGACCCGGTCACACCGTCCACACCTACAAGGTGACCTTCAACCACGTGGGGGTGCACTATTACATCTGCACCATCCATGCGCACCTCGTTTCCGTATACAAGACTCCGTCGGGCAAGAACTACGACCTCCCTGCAAAACGCAAGGGCATTCACGGATACCGCGGAAGCATGGCGGGCGTCGTCGTCGTCACCCGCGAAGCCGCCCTGCTCAACAGCAATCCGCCCATTACCCGCCAGCGTATCCTCAAGAAGTTCTGGAACAACGGAGACGTGTCGGGCAACTGATCCGTTTCGCCCGGCTCCCTTCGGGATCGAACCCCGCGTCGCCGCGCTTTTGCTCTCCGCGAGCGCGGTAGGCGCGTGGAGAGCCTACAGCAGGCGGTCGCCGCGATGATGGCGATTCAACGCGGCGGCGTAACGCTGCATTGCCTCGGGCATGATGCTTTCTCCCGGCGCCGGCCGGTCCAGTCCGAACACCGCCTCCGGGAAGTTCAACGGTTCCTGCACAGCCCAGATTTCCTCGTGCCGGTCCGGCGGCAGGATGCGGCACGGGTCGCCCACCGCGACCCAGCCGATCGGGACCGTCGCGCCGGCCGGCAGCGCCGTCTTCAGATGCACGACGCCGTTGACCCGAACCTCCGCGCCGCGCCCGATCCGCGCACCGATGAATATCGCACAGCCCGTCGCCAGAAAGCAGTCGTCTTCCACCGTGCAGCCCGTCAGGTGCGCATGCGGGCCCACCAACACGTGATCGCCAAGTGCGAGCGGATGCCCCGGGGTCCCGCGCAGCACGGCGTTCTCCATGACCACGCAGTTCGCGCCGATTGTTACGGGTGCACCGGCCGCCGTGACCACCGCCCCGAACGACACGTGCGAATTCGCGCCGATCGTCACGTCGCCGCAGATCACCGCCGTCGGCGCAAGATAAGCGGTTTCATGGACCTCGGGTCTCGATCCGCCGTGCTCGACCAGCATCGCCTATTACCTTTGTTCCGCGACACCGGCATTATCCCGCCGTCGGCATTGACGTACTGGCCGAAATCGGACATCGAATTCAACGGCGAGCCGGCTCCGCCCGTAACCCTTGGGCGGCGAAGCGCAAGACCTGGCCGTCAGGCGGGGCAAAGGGCCGCGGGTCCAGTTGACGGTGCAATGACCCCCGACGCCTTTCGCTTACCGGTCGCTTAGATCCAGCGCCGTACCTTCGCGCAGTACGCTTCGTATGCGCTGCCAAAGGCTTCCCGCAGCCGCGCTTCCTCGAATGGAATCACGATCCGGTTGAGGACGGCGAGCGGCACGGGCAGTAACAGCAGCGGCCAGAGTTGGACGAGCAAGCCGACCCCGCCCAGGTAGCCCAGGACCAGGCTCACGTACATCGGATTTCGCGACAGCCGGTAGGGCCCCCGCGTGATCAGCTTGGAGGCCCTGGCAAATGGAATGAAGGTGGTGCGCGCAAGCAGGAATATTCCGAGGCAGGACAGCCCGAGCAGGCCGCCGCAGCCAAGC
>JBJKSR010000151.1:0-2962 GCA_046703965.1 Gammaproteobacteria bacterium
CTTGGGCTCGCTGACGTTAATATTGGCGAGCATGGAGGTGCGGCCGCTATAGCGATGGGATTCGCGCGGAATCTTGGCGCCGGCGATGCGGAAACCCGCTCCGGGCGCGGCATCGCGGATGCGCTCGAGCACAGGCAGCGCGCGGGCGACCGCTTCGACGACGTCGTCCAGATTCTTCCAGCTCAAACCTTCGGGCCGGGTGAGCAGGCCCATCGTGTCGCGCAGCCAGCGCCAGCTGTCCTGCACGCCTTCCTTTGGCGGATAGACGCGGAAGAAGCGCTGGGCGCGGCCCTCGCTCGAAACTCGCGTGCCGTCGGCTTCGGCAAAGGAGGCCGCCGCCAGCACCAGATCGGCTTTTTCGGTCGTGCGGGTTTCGAGCACGTCGAGCGCAACGACGTGCGCGGCGCCGGCCAGGAAGGCATCGACTGCGGCTGCCGGGGCGCGACGATAGAGATCGTTTTCGAGGACGACGACGGTCTGCGCGTCCCCGCGCCGGCCGGCTTCGAGCGCTTCATCCAGGGACTTGGTTTCCATCAGGGCCAGCCCGAGGCTATTCGACTCTTCCATGGCATAGGCCATGGCCACGGGCTTGCCCGCCTTGGCCAGGGCGCGTGCGACGTCGGCCGCGGCGCGAACGACCGCGACGCTTCCCGAGCTCACGCCGCTGATAACAGCCGGGCGCTCCGCTGCCGAGAGACTGGCCGCAATGCGCTCGGCCTGCGCGCGAACCACTTCGGGCAGCACGCCAGGATCGGGCGAGGAGCCATCCAGAATATGGGCGACGGCAAACCCGAGACGGGCGATTTCGTCCGGGGCCGCGCGATAGGTTTCCGTGGCCACGTCGTCCAGGCGTGTGACGTAAGGGCTGGCGATAAAGAGCGGTCCGTGCTCCTTTTGAGCGAGCTCCCGAACGGAATGATCCTGCCAGCGCGGAATCCGGAGCTTTTCGGCCTTATCCAGCCAGACCTGCCGCACCGTCTGGCGCAGGGTCAGCGCCATGCGCGGGGCGACGCTCGTCACGTCCTCGCCAAGGACCAGGGCGGCGTCGGCATGCTCGATCTGGCGCAGCGACGCCGGGGCCGGGCCCTGGCGCAACACCGTCAGCATTTCGCCGAGCAGGCGATGCGTGGAACCCGAAACGCCGGCATAGAAGTTTTCCGGACCGACCAGCGCACGCAGCGCAAAATTGGCTTCGAGCGAGGCGCGCGGCGAGCCGATGCCGATTGTCTTGCCCGCGGACACATACGAGGAAAGCCGGTCGAGCGCTTCGGCCGGCGGAATTTCCGCGGCCTTCCCTTCCTCGCGGGCGCGCGAGGAGCGGATGCGCGAGTCGCTGTTGACGTGCTCGTAGCCGAAGCGGCCGCGATCGCAGATGAAGTAGCCGTTCACCTCGCCGTTGTAGCGGTTGAGGATGCGGCGCAGACTGCCGTAGCGCTCGCCGGCCGAAACGTTGCAGGCCAGCGCGCAATGCGCGCAGACCGTCGGCGCCATCTGCAGGTCCCATTTGCGCGTGTAGTGCTGTTTCAGCGGCTTGTCGGTGAAGACGCCGGTCGGGCAAACCTCGACGAGGTTACCGGAGAATTCGCTTTCCAGAACGCCTTCCTCGCGCCGGCCGAAATAGACCAGGTTGCGAAGCTTGAGCACGGTGAAATCCTGACCGCCCGCATATTCCGAATAGAACCGCGTGCAGCGATAGCACTGGATGCAGCGGTTCATCTCGTGATTGATCAGGGGGCCCAGATACTGGTTCCGGAAGGTGCGCTTGGGGAAGCGGTAGCGGCGGTAATTGTGGCCGCTCATCACGGTCATGTCCTGCAGATGGCATTCGCCGCCTTCGTCGCAGACCGGGCAATCGTGGGGATGGCTCATCATGAGCCCCTCGATGACGCCGGCGCGGAAATCGCGCACCTCGGGATCGTTGATCGAAACGATCATGTTGGGGGTAACGGGAGTCATGCAGGCCATCTGAATGCGGCCGCGCGTATCTTTTTCATCGCGGTAGACCTTGACCGCGCACTGCCGGCAGGCGCCGACCGAGCCGAGCGCCGGGTGCCAGCAGAAATAGGGCAGGTCGAGCCCGTGACCCAGGCAGGCGTCGAGAAGATTCTTCTTGGGATCGACCTCGTAGTTTTTCTTGTCAACCTGTATCTGACTCATCGTCCGTCTCTCCACGGACAGCGCTTTTCGCGAATATGGCGCTCGAAATCATCCTGGAAAAATTTCATGGCGCTTTGCAGCGGCTCGGCCGCGCCCGGCGCCAGGGCGCAAAAGGTGTTGCCCGGTCCGGCCATGCGGCAGATGTCGGACAAATACCCCATGTGCTCCGGCAGGCCCTGGCCTTGCTCCATGGCCTGGAGGATCTCCTCGGCCCAGTGCAAACCGCTCCAGCAGGGCGTGCACCAGCCGCAGGATTCCTGGGCAAAAAAGTGCATAAGGTTATGCGCCATGCCGACCGGGCAGGATTTGTCGTCCAGAACGATCATCGTGCCGGTGCCCAGGCGGCTGCCAACCTTGGCCACTTCGGTGTAATCCATGGGGACGTCCAGATGCTCGGGCGTCAGGAAATCGGTCGAGGCACCGCCGGGCAACAGGCCGCGGAACTGGAGCCCGTCCTGCATTCCGCCGGCGTGCTTTTCGAGAAGTTCCCGCATCGGCGTGCCCATGGGCAACTCCCAACAGCCGGGCTTCTTCACGCGGCCGCTGGCGCCGTAGAGCTTCGTGCCGGCATCGCCGGTCAGGCTCAAGGACTTAAACCAGTCGGCACCCTTTTCGACGATGTGCGGAACGTTGCACAGCGTCTCGATGTTCTGCACGATCGTGGGCTTGCCGAACAGCCCGGAAACCTGGGGGAAGGGCGGCTTGGCGCGGGGATTGGCGCGCTTGCCTTCGAGCGCGTTGAGCAGGCCGGTCTCCTCGCCGCAGATGTAGCGGCCGCCGCTCAGGTGCAGACGCAGATTGAAGT
>JBJKSR010000152.1:0-4521 GCA_046703965.1 Gammaproteobacteria bacterium
ATCACCAGGTTGCCGCCGGCGTCGAGGGTTTCGTTGACGGCCATGTAGAGTTCTTCCACGGATTCGTCGAGCGGCCGGTGGTTGCGGTCGCCGTAGGTGCATTCGGTAATGATGTAGTCGCACCCCCTGGGCGGGGCGAAGTCGTTGAGCAGGGGCCGGCCCATGTTGCCTAGATCGCCCGAGAAGAGGAGGCGGCGTTCGCCGTCCCCTGACGGGCAGCGGATCTCGATACTTGCCGAGCCCAGGATATGTCCCGCATCGTGGAACGTGACCTCGATGCCCGGCAGCAACTCCATCGGCTTGCCGTAGGTGGCCGTGCGGGTGAACGCGCCGATGGCGTCCATGGCCTCGGTCACGGTATAGAGCGGCTCCGATTCCGGGTGCCCGCCGCGGCGCGCCTTGCGGTTGCGCCGCTCCGCCTCCTCCTCGGCGATATGCGCCGAATCCAGCAGCACCAGGCGGGCCAGGTCGCGGGTGCCGGCCGTGCAGACGATCTCGCCCGCATACCCCTGTTTGACCAGCAGCGGCAGGCGCCCGCAGTGGTCGAGGTGGGCATGGGTGAGCAGCACCACGTCGATGCTCGCCGGGTCGAAACCCAGGTCCTCGCGGTTTTCTTCCTCGTTTTCGTGCCGGCCCTGGAACATGCCGCAATCGACGAGGATCCGGCGTCCGTCCGCTTCGAGCAGATGGCAGGAACCGGTCACCTGCCCGGCGGCGCCGTGGGAGGTCAGGGTCATATGGGAAGCGGTCATGTGTCGGTCTCCTTGCAGTGTTGTTGTCGGTGCCGCAGGCCTGCGTTCAGGCGGCGGTGTTCCTTTCCTTCAGTAGGCGGGCCGTGTGTGTTTCGCGATGACCTGGTCTTCGTCTGTGGCAATCACCCGGATCCGCGCCTTCGAGTCCGGCGCGCCGATATCGCTCTGATTGGCGACATTGGCGTGCTCGTCGATGCCGAGCCCGAGGTCGTCCAGACCGGATACGATCCGTGCTCGAACCGGTGCCGCGTTCTCGCCGACGCCTCCAGTGAACACGAGCGTGTCAATGCCGCCGAGTACGGCGATCATCGCGCCCAAATGCTTGCGCGCGATGTGGCAGAACAGCGCCACGGCCTGCTCGGCGGCGTTATCGTCTTCGGCCCGTTCGAGCAACGCCTTCATCGAGGATTCCCCGCCGGAGACGCCGGCCAGGCCGGAGTGCTGATCGACGAGGCGTTCGAGTCCATCCGCGCCGAGGCCCTTGCTGCGCATCACTGCGACCAGGGCACCGGGATCGAGGTCGCCGCTGCGGGTGCCCATCATCAGTCCGCCGGTCGGCGTGTAGCCCATCGTAGTGTCCAGGGGTCGGCCATCGCGCACCGCAGCCAGGCTCGCGCCGTTGCCGAGGTGGGCGATCACGGTGCGCCCGCTGTCCGCCGCCAATTTACCCACGATGTATTCGTAGGAGAGGCCGTGGTAGCCGATGCGCCGGATGCCGGCCTCGTCGAATTCACGCGGCAGCGGCAGGCGCCGAGCGACCCCGGGCAGTCCCGAGAAGAAGTGGTTGTCGAAGCATACGCTTTGCACCGCGTCCGGAAAGTGTTCGCCCGCGGCGTCGACGGCCGCCAGTTCCGGGGGGACATGCAAGGGCGCCAGCTCGCGGACGGCCTCGAGCCGTTTGCGCAAACGGGCGTCGAGCAGGGCGGGTTCGCTGTGCCCGGGCGGGCTGCGCACGATGCGGTGGCCGATTGCGTCCGGCGCAGGCAGATCCTGTTTGCGCAGGGCCTCGAGCAGGGCGGCGACGGCTTCCCGGTGATCGGCGGCCTCCAGCGTTTGCCGATCGCCGGATTGCATTCCCGGCAGG
Source organism: Gammaproteobacteria bacterium (assembly GCA_046703965.1). Classification (GTDB taxonomy): domain Bacteria; phylum Pseudomonadota; class Gammaproteobacteria; order JAKDMP01; family JAKDMP01; genus JBAUSV01. The sequence continues at coordinate 1,837 of JBJKSR010000152.1, forward strand.
CGGCAATCCAGCGTTGCCGTGTCTTCGCCGATGCCGGTGACCGCAAGGATGGCGATCCGTTGCGGCAGTTCATCCGGGGCTACGGAGAACAGCGCGGTCTTGACCGACGACGAGCCGGCGTTGATGCACAGGATGGTGAAATCGCGGGAATCTTTCGCGCTCATGGCCGATTCAGGATATCAGTCCGGCGAATTCGGAATCTGATCTGGCTCAAGCGGGGCACGTAAACACAGTGAATTGCCGCGCGCCCGGAATGACGAAGCCGGTCAGTGCCTGCCTCTCACAGGAAAGCGTAGGCGAACGAGCCCAGCGCCAGCGCCACCAACACCGCCACGGCGGGAACGACCGCGCGATTGCGTGCCATCCCCGCTGCATACAGGCTCTTCAAGAGATTGTTGCTGCCCGATGCGACGATGACGGCGGTCACGATCAACTGCGGCGCCACCGCGTAGTGGCCGCCGAACAGCGACAGGATAAAGGGATCGATGTCGGTGAAGCCCACCACCAGCGACAGGGTCTTGAGGCCGCTGATCCCGTAGTGGTCGAGGACCAGTGCGGTGAGGCTGGCGAAAAGTACGAAGAGGGCGGCGAATATCAGGGCCGTGCGCAGCTCCAGCGGGTGGTGCGGCGGTCCGGTGGAAACGCCCTGTTCCGGGCGGGCGAAGATCAGCCAGATGCCGCCGGCTGCCAGCGCCGAGACCACGGCGCCGGCGCCGAACACCGGGGCCAGCCGGCCGGTCAGTTCCGGGGCAAGGATCAGCGCCAGTACGAAGAGGCGGACATACATCATGGCCGTGGCGAGAACGAGCGCCGCGGAGACCGTGCCCATGCTGGATGACTCGCGCGACTGCTTGGCGATGACGAACGTGGCGGCCGTGCTCGAATACAGTCCGCCCAGCGTGCCGGTCAGCAGCAGGCCCCGGTGCTTGAAGAAATAGGCCTGGGCCAGGTAGCTCACGTAGGAGATCCCCGAGACTGCCACGACCGCGATCCAGGTCTGGCGGTAGGTCACCGGGATGAAGGGCGCGATCTGCCGTGCGGGCAGCAGCGGCAGGATGATCCCCGCCATGATCACGAATTTGAGCACGGTCGTAACTTCGCCCTCGGGCAGCCAGTCTTCGAAGCGCCGGATGCGCGGCTTCTCGGCGAGGAGCAGAAGGATCAGCGTCGCCAGCACGATCGGGAACCAGAACGGCGTGCGCAGGGTAAGCGGGCCGATCAGGTAGGTGAGCAGGGCGATCAGCGGTACCAGTAATCCGCCTTCGCCGCCGCGAAGTCGTTCCCGGTAGTACAGGGCGAGCCACACGGCCAGGCTGGCGAAGCCGAGCAGGTACAGCCAGTAATGGCTTTCGAGCAGGGCGAACAGGAAGCCGGCGGTGCCGATCAGGGTCAGGGTCCGGGCGGTGCCGAATCCCAGGCCGGGGCCCTCGCTGCGCAGGTAGCGGTGTAGCTCCAGCCCGATCAGAAAGGAGAGGCCGAGCGTAATGGCGAACGGCACCAGGATCACGGGGCCGATACTCGACAGGGGGTGCGAAAAGGAGTCGGCGATGGGCATCGGGCGATGGCGGCATTCCGCGGCATGGCGACCGGGCAATCATCGGGCCCGTCCCCGGGGCTGTCAAGCCGAATTGTCAAGGCCGTGTGGCGAACGGACGACGGTCATGGGACAATATGCCGGATGAACGGCAGCGACGAGGCGAGCGAAGTGAAGGCCGAGGCGGTGGAACTGCAGCTCTCGACGGACCCGATTCCCGAGTTGGTTGCCGAGATCGCGGCGGGACGCATGGTCGTGGTGATGGACGACAGGGGCCGCGAGAACGAGGGCGACCTGATCATGGGCGCGTCCACGGCGACTTCCGAGCAGGTGGCGTTCTTCGTGCGCCACACCAGCGGCATCATCTGCCTGCCCACCACGCGCGAGCAACTCGAGCGTCTGCACCTGCCGCAGATGGTGCCCGACAACACCGAGACGCACCAGACGGCATTTACCGTATCGGTGGACTACCGCCACGGTACGACAACGGGTATTTCCGCGCACGACCGCGCGCGCACGATCCGCGCGCTCGCCGATCCGGAGGTCCGTCCCCAGGACTTCAACCGGCCCGGCCACATCTTCCCGCTGCGCTATGCCGAGGGCGGCGTGCTGTGCCGGGCGGGGCACACGGAGGCGTCGGTGGACCTCGCGCGCATGGCGGGGGTGGGCCAGACGGCGGCGATCAGCGAGATCGTCAACGAAGACGGCAGCATGAAGCGCGGCGCGGAACTGATCCGCTTCGCCCGGGAGCACGGCCTGAAGGTGGGCACTATCGCCGACCTGATCCGCTACCGCCTGCGCACCGAGAAAAGCGTGGAGCGCCTGGTCGAGCGAACCGTCCCGACCCGATACGGCGAGTTCCGGCTGGTGGCCTACGAGGATCACGTCCACGCGGCGGTGCACCTGGCGCTCGTGCGCGGCGAGATCGATCCGGAAAGGGAAACCCGGGTGCGCGTGCAACTGCAGAGTACGCTGGGCGATGTGCTGGGCATCCAGTGGCAGGATCTGGGCTGGCCGTTGGCGGCGGGCATGGAGCGCATCGCCCGCGAGGGCGGGGTGCTGGTATTGCTGCGTCAGCCGGAGGACCCTGCAGCATTGATTCGCCAGATCGAAGCCTCGGGCGCCGGTTCGGCCTCGCGGGCCGCCGTCGG
>JBJKSR010000153.1:0-2626 GCA_046703965.1 Gammaproteobacteria bacterium
GAGCAGCGCGCGCTGCAGTCGGTCAACGAGCGCCTGTGGGACATCGAGGACCGGATTCGCGCCAAGGAAGCCCAGCGCAGCTTCGATCAGGCCTTCATCGAGCTTGCCCGCTCGGTTTACATCGCCAATGACGAGCGCGCGGCGCTGAAGAAGCGCATCAACCTCGCGCTTGGCTCGCGGCTGGTCGAGGAGAAATCCTATCGGCCATACCGCTGAGGCGGGCCGCGTCTATCGTGCTCACGGCTCGGCTTTGAGGGGGGTCATGCTCTCGGGGGTCATTTCCCCTTCCGGGGAGACGCGCACGGTGGTGGTGAGCCAGCGGTTGATGGTGAGGACTTCGGCCGGGGTGAGGGTGCCTGCGGCGTACTTGAGCTGAACGATGCTGTTGATGTAGTTGTAGCGGCTGGTGGCGTAGTTGGTCTGAGCGGCCACCAGGGAGCTCAGCGCGTTGAGCACGTCGACCTCGGTCTGAGTGCCGACCTTGTAGCCGGCCTCGGTGGCCTTGTAGGCGGTGCGGCTGGAGGTGAGCGCCTGGCGCAGGGCACGCACGTTGGCGATGCCGGTGATGACCCCGAGGTAGGCGTCGCGGGCCTGCTGGATGGTCGAGCGGGAGGCGCGCTCGACGGCATCCTGTGCGGCGATGGCCTGGTACTGGCTCTGGTGCAGGCGGGCCAGATCGCCCCCGCCGCTGAACAGCGGCACGGAGAACTCGATGCCGATCTGGCGGTCGTTGGTGGTGGAGCCCAGGCCGTGAAAGACCCGGCCGAAGATCGTCTCGGCGATGCTGTTGCTGCTGTAGGAGCGGCTGGCCACGAGGCTGACGGTGGGCAGGTTCGAGCCGAACACCGAGCGCACGTTCTCGCGGGCGACCCGCTGGGCGAGCCGTGCGGCGATGAGGGTGAGGTTCTGCTTCAGCGAGGTGTGCACCCAGTGGCTCTGGCTGGCCGGCTTGGGCATCGCCAGGGGCAGGCTCGGGCCGGGCTCGGTGAGGGTGCGGTACTGAGAGCCGGTGATCACCTCGAGCTGATCGAGCGCATTGGCCAGGGACTGCTTGGCGGTGATGACCTGGGCGGCGGCGGTGTCGCGCGCGGCGCGGGCCTGCTCGACGTCGGTGATGGCGATCAGGCCGACCTTGAAGCGCTCCTTGGCCTGCTGCAGCCCCAGGGTGAGCGCCTTGAGGGAGGACTCCTGAGCCTGCAGGGTATCGACGGCGGCGAGCACGTTGAAGTAGGCGGTCGCGGTGCGCAGGATCAGGTTCTGGGCGGCCGCCTCGTAGGTGGCCTGGGCCTGGGCGACCTGGGCGTCGGCGGCCTTGAGGTTCATCCAGTCGCTCCAGGAGAACAGCTGCTCGGAGAGGTTCACGCTCCACTGCTTGGCGTTGCTGTTGGCGCTGCTGGGCAGGTTGTAGGTGTAGGGGGTGCCGTTGGTCGCGGTGGTGATGTTCCCGCTGCTGCCGGCCGAATGGCCCCAGGTCTTGCCGGCGCTCGCCGAGAGCTGCGGCAGCAGCGCCGCCCAGGCCTCCGGGCGCGCCTCGCGGGCGGCCATGAACACCGCGTGCGCCTGACGGAAGGTCGGATCGTGCAGCCGCGCCTGCCGATACACTTGCAGGAAGTTCGTCGCCGAGGCGCCGGCGCACACTCCCAGCGCAACCGCGCCGCCGAGCAGCGCCAGAACAATCTGATGTGGGGTGGTTCGCATGAGCTTCCCTAAGTACACCGCCGCGGCGGCAAAGTTGCACGCCGGCGCGGCCGAGCGGTGGTTGCATTGTGATTCATGGGCATTCAGATCGTGCGTGTGGCGAGCGATGGCGGTACGTTTGCGGCACGGCGCGCGGGCTGCCAGGCGGCGAGCTGACCGATGACCCACAGCGCCACGATGCCCACCAGAAGGTAGGCGACATCGAGCCGGCGCATCGCGTAGTGAGCGGTAAGCCACTCGCCGAGCGCGAGCGCGAGCAGACTCCCGAGCAGCGTGGCTGCCGTGAGGATGAGGGCGTTCTCCATCATGAACTGCGCGACGATGTCGCGCTTGCGCGCGCCCAGGGCGCGCCGGGCGCCGATCTGGCGCGTACGGCTGCCGACATTGAACGTCGTCAGCCCGAAGATGCCCAGGCCGCAAACGGCGAGCATGAGCATGGTGACGACCGTGAGAAAGAGGGCCATGTTGCGGTTGTTGGTCTCGAATTGTCTTTTCGCACGCGACAGCGTGGTCGTCTCGTTGATCACGGCGAAGCGGTGCGCGGCCCCGATGTGCCGTTCGGCGTCGCGCATGATCGCCTCGCGCCTGCCGGGCCGGGTGCGCACCAGCAGCGCATAGAAGCCCCCTTCCCCGGGTGTAGTCGGCAACACGGCGGTGTCGTATGCGTGGCGCTGGAAGGCGTATCGGTCGCCGACGAAGTTGCGGGCGATGCCGATGATCGTCAGCGGATCGTTGTCGGGGCCGTAGATGGTTTTGCCGAGTGCGTGGCCGCGGGGAAACAGGGCATGCGCGAGCGCCTGGGTGACGATGACTTCGGCCGGCGGCGAGGTCTTCTTGCCCGATGAGAACGGCCGGATCTCATCGGGCCGGAAATTCCGGCCGGCGATCAGCGGTACTCTCAGCGTGCTCAGGAGTTGAGAGCCCGCAG
>JBJKSR010000154.1:0-3615 GCA_046703965.1 Gammaproteobacteria bacterium
CGCGCGCATTGCGGCGCAGGTGGATGCGGTGCCTGTCGTAATGGTCTTCCCCGTGCAGCGGTACCCAGGCTTCGGGGGCGCTGCCCGCCAGGTAGTCCTTGGAGAGGTTCGGCCGGTCCGGCGGCAGGTCGGGGCCGGCATCGAGCAGCGTGATATCGCCGTCGTAACCGTGCCAGCGCAGCGTCGCCGCGGCCGTGTCGCCGGCGGCCCCGGCGCCGACGATCACGATCCGTTCCGGCAGGTCGGCATCCGCAGCCGGCCGCCAGGCGCCGTGTTCGGTCTTCTCCTTGCGTTTACGCACGTGAACGGCCGTCCCCTTGCGCTCGACCTCCCAGCACGGCAATGCCCGCATGCCCGGCGCATTGAGTACCTCTCCGTTGCGCAGGCTGAAGCAGGCGTGGTGATAAGGGCAGCGCACCGTGTCGCCCACCACCAGGCCCTCGGCGAGCGGGCCGTGATAGTGCGTGCAGTGGGCGCCGACCGCATGGTACTGTTCCCCGCGCCGCACCACGATGACCTCGTCCTCGCCTACGTGGCCGAGCAGGGGCCGCCCCTCCGAGAACTCGGAATAGGGGACGCCGGCGGTGAGGTCGGGGCCGGCTGGCGTGTTCTTCTTGCTCACTGAAACGCTCCGGGGGACGGCCCACCAGTATGAACCCGCCCACCCCGATACCTCAAGCCGCTTCCCGGGCCATCGTTGGCTCAACGGTCCGGTCAATGCGCCCACTCCGTGCCGGGGCCACGAGCGCGTGACGCGCACCGGTCCGCTGGCACCTCCCGTGCATGTCTCGTTCTACGGGCCGCAAGCGACGCAAACCGATGCTGTTTAGGCGTGGGTGCCGATCCAGGTCTTCCACCGTGCAGTTCCGGCCCGGCGAGGTTTTACGTTGCGATTACCGCTCCAAACCCGGAGCGAGCCGGCGTCAGTGGCGGCTTTGCGACGTCGGGTCAGGCGCGGGCCGTGTGATCGACGATAAGCTTGAATTTGCGCGATACCTCGTTTAGCGGAAGTTCCTCGACCGGCTCCACCTGAAACTGCACGTTGCGCATTCGTTTTTGCTCAAGAATGGATCTGAGTCGCTGTTCAACCTCCAGGAGGCACGTCGTCCGCTGAGCCGGCGTGAGCATCGGGTCGAGGTACACGGCGAACCTAAAGCTTTCCGGGCCAAGCAGGTGCATTTGAAAGCGCTGTACGCCGGCAACGAACAGTTCAATGATCATAAAGGGGCAGATGAAATCCGTGGATCCGTCCTCGTTGGTGAAAGTGGGCGTCATTTCGGATCGGCCCACCAGGCTCTCGATTGCCGGGTAAGGAGGGTTCGACGACCCACCCGGAACCACGCGGATGACATCGGACATGCGATAGCGAATGAGCGGCAGGGTGAAATTGAACAGATTGGTAACGACCAGGTGGTCATCGTGCGGCTCGTAGATCAGGTCGTCGTCGTATAGCGTCATCAGCTCCTGATGCGGCCCCATCACCCCCATCAGAAGGTGTTCCGAGCTGGCGTAGTTGTTGTATACGGCCCCTCCAAATGCCTGATTGAGTTGAGCCAGATCCGCAGCGCTCACGGGCTCGCCGCCGGTGACGACGCTTTCAGGAGCAATGCGCAGCACGCCTTCGTTTTGTTTTGCGGCCAGGAGTTTGAGCGCCGTGTTGTAGCCCCCGAGTATATGGGGCTGGAACTCATTCAACCGGGCGACGACGTCGCTTAACGGACTGTTGATCTCCAGCAACAACAAGTCGATAAAATACTTGCCGTGGCCGCGACGCCAGTGCTTGGCCAACGAAACGCCCCCGTAGTGCCCGCCCGTCGCGAAAAATTCCGCTACCTTCGTTTTCCGGAAGAGCCGCGAGGAAGGCGTCGTGCGCAGCAATTGCGCCATCGCATGCGCCCAATCCTTCAACGAGTAGACGAAATAGCCGATTTCTCCCGATGACCCTGATGTGTGGACCACCTGAAATCTGTCGAGGAACCGTTCGTTGGCATCGCTCGAATCGCCAAGGAAACGTTCCAGCGCTTTCTTCGAAACCCGGCGGTCGGTAACGATGCGGTCAAAATTAGCCATCAACTCGGCCTTCGTCAGCACGGGAAATTGTGCAGGTGTGCAATTTTCGACTGCAATGCCGCGCTCTTGAATCAGCTGCGAATAATACGGTGAGCGGCGTGCCGCATGGGCTGCAAGGCGCCTGAATTTCCGCATCTTGCGCGCTTCGAGTTGGCTGCGCGTCAAGCCTTCATTGCGCTTCAGCCGTATAAACGCATTGGCAGTGACCCACGTTTGATACATGGTCGCGAAAGGGCCCGACATATCCGCCTCGAAGGCTGCAGTACCGGGCCATAGCTTAGCGTCACTATTGGATCGAATTCCAAGTGGGGCCGCCCCGGCACCGGCCGGCAGGCCCGGTCGATGACCGGATTGCTCCCGGCAGCTTTCGATGTCCGATCGGGGGAATCTCGTGAACGGCAGCAAGCGGCCGGAGTCTGGCGGATGGCTGCCAACCGCCTGCCTCCGTTTATGGGCCTCGAAGCCGATTGTGGCGTGCGGTTGAGGATCATCCGATGCGATATCACCCGGGAGCCTGACTGCAGGCTGACGCGACCCGGACCGATGGCGCAATGCGTGCAAACTTGTTGCATGCCCCGGACTTGTCATAGGATTGGTGCCGTATCCTCCGGCTCGGGAGTGTCGCATGAAAGCGTCGGGCTACGCGGTTGCGATATTTGCGGCCGGTTGGCTGCTTTGCGGAACGGGCGTTTCCGGGACGGCACAGGCCGGCACGAATACGGACTGGCCAATGTTCGGATGGAATCCGGTACGCACCAGCGCGCCGGATGTTCCCATGGGCATTACTGCGGGCGACCTTCACTCGTTGAAGCGCCAGAAGGTAAAGATCGATGGCACCGTCGATTCGTCGCCCATCTACCTCCACGGGATAACGGTAAAGGGCGCCAAGCACGACGTATTCTTCGTCACGACGACTTACGGCAAGACGCTTGCGATCGATGCCGATAGCGGAGCGGTTCTGTGGGAGTTCACTCCGCCGGACTATTCGAAGCTCAAGGGCACTTACCGGATCACGACGGCTACGCCGGTTGCAGGTCCGGATGGGAAATGCATCTATACGGCGGCACCCGATGGCGTTATCCGCAAGCTCTCCGCGGCAACCGGCAGGGTCGAATGGGGCACCTCGATTACCAAGCTGCCGCGCCGCGAGAAGATCGCCTCCGCGCTGAACTACTTCAATGGCCATGTGATCGCCGTCACGGGCGGCTACATCGGCGATCAGCCACCGTATCAGGGACACGTGGCAATACTCGATGCCAAGACCGGTTCGCTGCTCCACGTCTGGAATTCCTTGTGCAGCAACCGGCATGAGTTGATGGAGCCGACTTCCTGCAAACAGAGCGACTCGGCAATCTGGGGTCGCGCCGGGGCGGTTATCGATCCCGCGACGGGCGACATCTTCGTGGCCACCGGTAACGCCGACTGGAACGGTAAGGATGACTGGGGGGACTCGGTTATCGAATTGAATCCCGATGCGACGAAGATACTGGGCAACTACACGCCGACGAACACCGAGGAACTCAACAGGCGGGACCTGGACCTCGG
>JBJKSR010000155.1:0-5214 GCA_046703965.1 Gammaproteobacteria bacterium
CAGCAACTGGACCAGCGAACTCTTGCCGGCCCCGGAGGGACCCACGACGGCCACGGCCGCGCCCGCCGGCAGGGAAAAGCTGACGCCGTCCAGGGCCCAGCCGCGTTCCGGGCCGTAGCGCAGCCGCACGTCCTCGAAGGCGAGGTCGTGGCGCTCCACCGCCGTGAGCGGGGTGGCGGACTCGCGCACCCGCGGGGGTTCGTCGGCAATTTCGAACACGCGCCGGGCGGCGGCGAGCGTATCGCCCAGCGCGCGGAACGCGCCGGGCAGCCCCTGCACGGCCTCCAGGCTGGCGAGTACGAAGAAGACGAGCAGCGGCAGGAATAGCGGGTCCATGCGCCCGATGGCGGCATCCGGGGCCGCCACCAGCCAGGCCAGGGCCACGGCGACACCGGTCGCGAGCACCACCGCACCGAGGGCGGCGGCTTCGATCATGAAGCCGCGGTCCTGCATTCTGACGAGTTCCCGGTTGCGCCGTGCGAAGGCGACCCGCCGCGGCGCGTCCGCGCCCAGCGCCTGCAGCTCGGCGAGTCCCTCGAAGTCGTCCACCAGCTCGGACTTGACTTCGGCGGCGGCGGTCGAGGCGCGGTCCGCCGAACGGCGCCCGAGGCGCTGGGTGAGGATCGGGAATACGACGCCCACCACGACGAGCAGGGCGAGGTCCAGGCCGGCCACGGGCAGCGATATCCAGGCCAGGAAGCCGACCATGATCACCGTCGCGAACAGCGCCACGGCCACCGGAGAGAAGACCTCCAGCCAGGCGTTGTCGAGCCGGTCCACCTCGGCGACGAGGCGCGTCAGTACGTCGCCGCGGCGGTACCGGCCGAGCACGGCCGGCGCCAGGGGTTCGATGCGCCGGTAGGCCCAGCTCCGCAGCCGGCTCAGCAGGCGCAGCGTGGCGTCGTGGTTGACCAGGCGTTCGAGGTAGCGCCCGGCGGTGCGGATGATCGCGAAGGCACGAATCCCGGCCGCGGGCGTGAAATAGTTGATGGCCGCGCCGGCCAGGCCCGCGGCGGCCATCGCGGCGATGAACCAGCCGGCGAGCCCGAGCAGCGCGACGTTGGCCAGTACGACCACGAGGGCGAGGGCGGCGCCGAGAGCGAAGGGCCCGCGCGCCGGGCGGCCCAGTGCGAGCAGGCGCCACAGCGGCTTCATGCCGGGGCCTCCAGCGGAAGGGCGGCGTCGAGCAGGCGCCGGTAGGGCCCGCTCCGCCCGGCCAGCTCTTCGTGCGTGCCCTCGGCTACCACGCGTCCGCCGTCGAGCATGACGATCCGGTCGGCATGGCGCACCGTGTGCAGGCGATGGGCGACGCTGATCACGGTACGTCCCCGAGAGAGGGCTTTGATGGCCGCACCGACCGCCGCCTCGCTCTCCATGTCCAGGCTCGCGGTCGGCTCGTCGAGCACCACCAGCGGCGTGTCGCGCAGGAAGGCGCGGGCAAGGGCGATGCGCTGGATTTCGCCGCCGGAGAGGCCGGCGCCGTCTTCGCCGGCCGGCGTGTCGTAGCCCTCGGGCAGGGATTGAATGAACGGGTCCGCCTGCGCTTTCCGGGCCGCGGCCATGATGGCCTCGCGTTCGACGCCGGCCGTGCCCAGCGCGATATTCTGCGCGATCGTCCCGGCGAACAGGTGCGCGCGCTGCGGTACCCAGGCGACGGCGCGGCGCCAGTCTTCCAGCGCCACTGTATTGAGCGGCAGGCCGTCGATCGTTATCCGTCCGCTTTCGGGGCGGTTGAAGCCGAGCAGCAGGTAGAGCAGGGTGCTCTTGCCCGCGCCCGATGGGCCGACGATGGCGACGTGTTTTCCGGCCGGTATCTCGAAGCTCACCTGTTCGAGCGCGCGCGGACCGTCGGCGTAAGCGAAGCTCACGCGGTCGAAGGAAAGTCCGAAGGTGCCCCCGGGTTTGAACGACGTCCTTCCGGCGCCCATCGTCTCGGGCGCGGGCGTCGCCAGGATGTCGGCGATGTCTTCGGCCGCGGCGACCGCGCCGAGCCGGGCGTGGTAGGCGCTGCCCAGGTTGCGCAGCGGAAGGTAGAACTCGGGCGCCAGCAGCAGGGCCGCGAGTCCCGCGCTGAATGCCACGTCGCCCCAGAGCAGGCGAAAGCCGACCAGTACCGCCACCATGGCGATGCTCACCGTGGCCAGGAACTCGAGCGCGAACGAGGACAGAAACGCGACGCGCAGCACGCGCATGGTGCTGCGCCGATAGTCTTCGGACAATTGCTCTACGAGCTTGCGCTCGCCGAGTGCGGCACCGAACGCCTTCAGGGTGCCGAGGCCGGCGACCACTTCCAGGAAATGCGCCGAGAGGCGCGTCATGCGGGCCCACTGGCGCTCGTTGAGCGCCGCCGCGCCGCGCCCCAGCAGCACCATGAACAGCGGGATGAACGGTGCCGTGCCGGCCAGAATCAGTCCGGAGATCCAGTCCACCGGAAACACGACGACCAGGATGGCGAGCGGGACGATCACCGCGAGGCTCGCCTGGGGCAGGTACTGCGCGTAATAGTCGTGCAGCGCCTCGACGCCGTCCACCACGGTATTGGCGAGCGCCCCCGGCTCGCGCCCCGCGTTCCAGCTCGGGCCGAGCCCATGGATATGCGCGACCAGCGCCTCGCGGACGCGGGTCTTCACGGCGAGGCCCGCGCGCGTGGCGGCGCGTCCGCCCGCGAAAACGCAGATCCCGCGCAGCAGGAACACGCCGAGCAGGGCGGCGAAAGGCGCGAGTTGCGAACGGACCGGCACGTGCCGGAAGATCGTATTGCCGACCAGGTGGGCGAGGAGCAGCGCCTGTACGATCAGCAGCCCGCCGTTAATCGAACCGCCGGCGATCGCGGCGACGAGCGGAAGACGGACCGCACGCGACTCGCGCTGCAACCAGTGCTTTGCAGCAGCAGCGTGATCCCGACTGGTCATGCACACTCAATCGATGTGGACCGGGATATTATCACCGATAACTTTTCCTCTGCCTGCCCGACGAGAATGCCATATCCTGAATTAGATTTGCTTCGAAGAGTCGTTGCAACGGAAGGTGTTCCCGTAACCTCGGTATTCGACACTTCCCTGCGCCTGTTTGTTGTCGGGCATGGAACGGGGGGCTCTTCCGTCCCCCGGGCCTGACTGTCTGCTGCCGTTCAGCCGTGCCGGTGCCTCGGTAATGCACCCATGAGGGCAAAGCCGAGCAGTACCAGAAGCGACCACCACCCGGTGATGCCTCCGCCGCCTCCGCCGCCTCCCCCCGGAGACCGAACGGTAATTTTGATCGTGGCTATGTTGGAATTTGCGTGCCCGTCGTTAGCCTTGAAGGTGAATGAGTCGCTGCCGCTGTAGCCATCAACAGGCGTATAGGTATAGGTGCCTGTCGACGCATCGCGTATGATTGCGCTTCCATGCGATGGATTGTCTGCGATGCTGAAGGTGAGGGGATCGCAATTGGCATCATTTGCATGCATCGTGCCGTATGTCATGATTCCGGGTGAAGCGGTAATCGTGGCGTCATAGGCGACCGGTGGGGTTTGGGTTCCCGTTATTACCGTTGGGGCTTTGGCGGTCAGCGCCGGGTTTGCGGCGATGCTTGCGGTATTATTAATGGTCTTGCCGGCGCAAATTGCCTTGAATGTCACGTTGGCACTTGCTGTGCCGGCATTGCCTCCCACCTGGCCGAGGTTGCACCTCACCACACCGTAGGCTTCACTACAGGATCCTTGACTTGCTGTGGCCGATATGAAGCTCGCTGCGGCCGGAACAGCAGCCGTGAGAACGACGGCAGGAGAGGTAGCCGTTCCCCCATTCGTCGCAATGATTTGACTGATGTAGTTTTTACCCGGGTCTACTGACGATGGTTCGCTGAGTGCAAGATCGAGATTGGATTCGGTTTCGAAGTAAACAGCGCCCGAGTCGCCACCAGTGTTGGGTGCGCCGATCAGGCCGGTCGTGCCAGAGAGGGCAACGGCAGAGCCGTAGTTGGCGGCTTCCCGATCCTTTGCGATGAACTTCTGCACTTGTGACCAGCCGTTCCCCGTTCTTGTGTACAAATAGGCTGTACCACTTTGCTGGTTGGCAGGCGAGGGAACGTAGGTATAGGGAGCGCCGACGAGTGCGGTCGAACCCGAGAGGGCGACCGAGTAGCCGAAATATTCCCCGTCGGTAGATGGAATCATCTGGGTTTGCGTCCAATTGCCTGCTGATTCATCAAATGCATAGACCGCTCCGTTGTAACTGCCCAATACATTTTCAAAAGGTGCCCCTATTAAAGCAGTTGTACCTGACAGGGAGATCGAGTTGCCGAACATGAAACCATCGCCAAGCTTGCCTGTAGTGAGTTCCTGCGTTTGAGACCAAGTGCCTCCGGATTCGTCGAACACATAGACGGCGCCTTGAAAATTGCGTTGGGGTGGGCTGACGGTGTTTGCGTAGACAGCGCCGATAAGAGCCGTTGGTCCAGAAAGCGCGACCGAGTTGCCAAAGTTGTCGCCAGTCCCGCCATTGGATGCGGTGAGCTTCTGTGTTTGCAACCAATTGCCCGACGAGTTCGTGAATACGTAAATAGCGCCTTGTTCCGTGTTGCCGTTAACCGTGGCATGTGATGCGCCGACAAAAGCGGTCGTACCAGAAAGTGCGACCGAGGATCCAAAGTTCTCACCGCCTGTTCCATCAGCCGGTGTGAGTTTGGCTACCTGGCTCCAGCTATCGCCCGATTCGGTGAATACATAGGCGGCTCCCGGCGTGTCATTGCACCTTTCGAAACCGTTGTCCACATAGCATTGAGGCGCTCCTATTAGTGCGGTCGTGCCGTCGAGTGCGATTGAAATGCCGAAGTTTTCGCCTGCTGTAAGCTTCGCTGTCTGTTGCCATGCGCCGTCCGATTTGGTGAATGCGTAGACTGCTCCAGAGCGGTTGCCATAGGTGTCTAGAAATGCTGCGCCCACCAGGGCGGTTGTGCCGGAAAACGCGACCGACGTGCCGAATTCCTCGCCGGTGCCGATAACAGTCGAGGTGACCTTCTGTTCCAACCACACGAGGGGGTCGACGGTGAGCGGATAGGAGGCGTGGGCATCATCAAGTACGATGCGAATCTGTTTGTTTGAATGCCTCAGTGTCGCAGGAATCACGTTTCCCTTTGCATCGGTGGCTACGAGTTTTCCGTAGCGCAGGTTTCCCCAGGCGAGAACGCCGTTGTCAAAGCGCGGGTCGCGGCTTACGGAGAGGGCAAGCATGA
>JBJKSR010000156.1:0-14953 GCA_046703965.1 Gammaproteobacteria bacterium
CGCCGGCAGGACCGCCGGCTGCGTACCCAGCAGCAACACCAGCAGCAGGCCCAGGATGAGGAGGCCGATGACCGCCAGAGCAACGGAACCGCTGGAAATCAGCCGGATCGCAGGGTAGGACAGCAGCAGGAAGCCGACGCACGAGATCATCAGCAGCTTCTTGCCGCCCACCCGGTCGGCCAGCACACCCACCGGCACGACGAACACCATCATGACCAGCATGATGAAAATCAGGACGATCAGACCCGTGTCCTGGCTGAAATGCAGCGTCTGCTGCATGAAGCTCGGCATGTAGGAGAGGAATTCGTAATCGGCGACGTTGAGCAGCACGACGAATCCGATCACGATCAGCAGCTCGCGCCAGTAGCGGGTGTGCAGCTCGTAGAGCTGGGCAAGCAGTTCCCTGATATGCGACTTGCTTTTCCCCGGCTCGTGCTTCTGCAACCGCTTGAAGGCCGGCGTATCCTCCAGCCGTACGCGCAGGTAGAGGCCGATGATGCCGAGCGGACCGGCGACAAGGAACGGGACTCGCCAGCCCCAGCTGTTCATGGCCTGCGTGGACCATAAGACGGTGAACAGGACCACCAGGCCCGCCCCCAACGCGAAACCGGCCAGGGTCCCGAAGGCGAGCCAGCTGCAGTAGTAGCCGCGGCGATGGTCCGGAGCATATTCGACCATGAACGTCGCAGCGCCCCCGTATTCACCCCCGGTCGAAAAACCCTGCACCAGGCGGGCCACCACGAGCAGAACGGGCGCCCAAATGCCGAGCGTGGCATAGCCGGGCAAGACGCCGACGACGAAAGTGGAGCCCGCCATCAGGATGATGGTGGCCGCAAGCACCTTCTGGCGCCCGATCTTGTCGCCAAGCGGGCCGAAGAAGAAACCGCCGAAGGGGCGGGCCACGAAGGCGACGGCGAAAGTGGCGAAGGAAGACAGCAGCTCCGTAGTCGGACTGCCGGAAGGAAAGAACACCTTGCCGATGATCGCCGCTACGTAGCTGTAGACGCCGAAATCGAACCATTCCATGCAGTTGCCGATCGCCGCCGCACCGATCGCGCGGCGCAGGGTGGCGGCGTCTATGGCCGCAGTGTGTCCATCGTTCGCGTTCATGAAGGGTCCCAGTTGCTCGTCCCCGCAAGCGAAACCCGCAGGAACGGTCCGCGACCCGACGGGCCGACGCGGCGGGAACACGGGCTTCGCGCACTCAGGCCCAAGGGTAAAGGCTGGAACCGCACTTGTCCAATCGGTCGACGCAGGGCGCAAGCGTCGCGGGTTCGTATATAGTCGCCGGGTACGGGCCAGGAAAACCGAGGCAGGCATGGGGACCGCCCTTGTGATCAACCCGGCGGCCGGACGCGGCATGGGACGCGTGCTGGCGGAAAAGGTGCAGGAACGGCTGCGCGAGGGCGGAGTGGATTTCGAGCCGCATTTCACGCGTGCGCCGCGCCAGGGCATCGACCTCGTGCGCCTGCTGTCGGAACGTCACGAATCCATCCTGGTGGCGGGCGGCGACGGGACCTGGTTCGAGGCCGTGAACGGGGCCATGCTCGCCACCCGGCGCCCGAGGATGGGCCTCCTCCCCACGGGCACCGGCAACGACTTCGCCAAGATGCTCGGCTACGGCGACGACTGGGACGCGGCCTGCGGCCGTGTCGCCGCGGGCCGCACGCGCTCAGTCGACATCGGGCGCTGCAACGCGGACTTCTTCGCCAACGGGGCGGGCATCGGATTCGACGCCCAAGTGTCCCGCGAAGCCGCGCGCATCCGATATCTGCGCGGCAACGCCGTCTACATTCTGGCCGTCCTGCGCACCCTGCTGCTGCGTTATGCCACGCCCCACGTGACGATCGAGCACGACGGGGGCACGCTGCGGCAAACCGTCACGCTGATCGCGGCCGCGAACGGCTCCTGCTACGGGGGCGTCTTCCGCATCGCGCCCGATGCAAAGATCGACGACGGCTACCTGGAGCTGGTGTGTGCCCGCGGCATCGGCCGGCTGCACATCCTGCGCCTGTTGCCCAAAGTGCTCGCCGGCGCCCACATCGGCGATCCGGCGGTCACGACCTTCCGCACCCGGCGGGTCGCAATCCGCAGCACGGTGCCGCTGCCGCTGCACCTCGACGGCGAAGTCGTGGCCGAAGAAGCCACCGAACTCGACATCGAAATCCTGCCGGGAGCACTCGAAATCTACGCCTGACGTCTTGCGTTGAGGGAATAGGAGGGAAGACGCGCGCGACGGCGCTGCGACGCCACGCAAGAACCATAGACTCTCGCGTGGCGGCAGGGGGCGCCAGGTTGGGATGGGATCGTTTCCCCCTTTGCTTGTGCGACGAAGAAGGGGAGACGGAGCAGGACGAGAAAGACAACGGGGTGGGCCTTTCATAAGCTCACCATCCCGGGCACGAAACGACCCGGTGGCCGGTCCGGTCGTTCGCGGCGGGGTCCACTGCTCCCACCCGCTCCGAGCTTGACCCGTGCGGAATCAGGGACAGTCGGATCAGTCAGGGTGAAACGGTACGCCGGTCCCTGGCAAAGGAGGGGGATCTTCTTTCGTTGCGTCGCTGCGCCGTTGCGAGCGTCTTCCCCTTTGCGATCCTCGCGTCTCGGCGAGAGGCCCTGTCGAGGTTGATACGGTCAGGGTTCGTCCAGGCGCAGCACCAGGCACTTGGCGGAGCCGCCGGACTTGAGGAACTCGCCCAGGTCCAGCCCCGTGACCGTGAACCCGGCTTTCTCCAACTCGCCACGGAGCCGCTCACCGGGGCGGTTGAGCGCGATGTGTTCGTCCAGATTGATGGCGTTGCACGCGAAGGCGGCCGCTTCCTCATCGGTAACGGGAATCCGTTTTTCGGCAGGCACGCGCCGCTCGATCTCCGCCTGGCCGTCCTCGGTGAATGCAGCCGGATAGTACAGCAGGTAGCCGCCTTCCAACGGCTGCAGGCAGGTGTCGATGTGGTAGAAACGCGGGCTGACAAGGCGCATGGAGATCAGCTCGCGATCGGGATAGAACTTCGCCAGCTCGTCGTGGGCGGCCTGTTCCGTGCGCTGCCCGAAGCCGGCCCAGACCCAGGGCCCGCCCCTGTCGACCAGCGCATCTCCCGCACCCTCGAAAATCAACTCCTCGGGCCAGTCGACGACGTCGAAGCCATTGTTCTCGAACCAGCGGCGGAAATGGGTCTCCTCCCCGCGGCGCTCGTCGAACTCAAAGCGGCTCACGATGGCCCGCCGGTGATAAACCACCCCCGCATTGGCCGTGAAGACCATATCCGGCAACCCTTCCGCGGGAGGCAGCAACGCCACGTCCGCCAGCCGGGCCAGCGTGTCGCGCAAAGCCTGCCACTGGGTCTCGGCGAGCTCCGTGGACACGGCGCCTTCACCCGACTTCATCCACGGGTTGATGGCGTAGTCCACCGTGAAGTAGTCCGGGGGGCACATCAGGATCCGGTGCCGCGTCGTCATCATGAGGTCTCCGTCGGGGACAAAAACGGCCACACGCGGGGAGCGCGGGCCGCTGCATATTATAGTGAATATTCGCGCCCGAGTCAGCCCTGCCGCCACCGTCCGGCGGTCAACTCGCCGGGGTGTCGGCCCCGGGCAGGAAGATCTCCGCGATCATGCAGCGCACGCTGCCGCCACCGCATTGCTCTATCGTCGGAATTGGCGCGGACACGATCTCGCCATGCCGCTCCAGGCTGCGCAGCGCCGGCCCCTCCAGGGCGGACCGGGCCCGGTTCGACATCGCGATCACCGGCCCGGCGCTGCCGGCCAGGTGCAGCACGTTGGCGCCGAACCCGGCCACCTGCTCGCGACTGAGCGCGATCACCTCGTTGCCCGTCTCCCCGAGGCGCGCCGCGAGACGCGAGCGTTCGCTCGCGTCGGCCACCGCATCCAGCGCCACGACCGCGAAGCCCCGGCCGAGCGTCATCATGACGTTGGTGTGGTAGATCGCCACACCCGCCGGGTCCACGGCGTCGAAGCGGCACGTCTCGTAGCCCGTCAATCGCGCCCACTGGGCGAGCGGTTCCGGCGCCGTCCGGGGAGCCCGGCACGCGTAAGCGATACGGTTGACGCGGTCGAGGATCAGTGACCCGGTGCCTTCCAACGCCAGCCCCCTGCGCTCCCAGTAAGAAAGATCCAGCACCGCGTCGAGACGGCGCCCCTGTTCGGTCGCCAGCGCCTCGATCCACTCGACCCGGCGTTCCAGGCGCCGGCTCGCATTAAGCATGGGATAGAGCACGGCGGTCCCGTCGGCGTGGGTGGTAAACCAGTTGTTGGGGAAGACGGCGTCGGGCTTGGCCGGCTCCGGCGCGTCCTCCATCACGATGACCGACACTCCGGCCGCTGCCAGCGCATCGACCAGGCCGTCGAATTCACGCCGCGCTGCCTCGGCGATCCCGGCCTCTTCGCCCCGCGCCTGCTGGAAGCGGTTGGTCGCCGCCGTCTCGGGATTGAAGCCGAACGCCGCCGGGCGCACCATGAGCACGGTATCGGTGATCTGGCTCGCGTCGGCACGAGACGCGTGGCGGGCGGCGGTGTCCATTGCAGGAGAAAGGCGCTCGGGCGATACTGTAGGTCAGTATTTTAATCGCCTGGCCCCATGCCACAAAGTGCCGAAACCACGGACGCCCCCCTGTTCGGACCGGGTTCGCTGATCCCGGAATGGCCGGTCCGCGACGGAAACGGACAACCCACGGACCTGCGCAGCCTCGTCGAGGGACGGGCGGCGATCGTCCTGTGTATCCCCCGCCCGGGGAGCCCCAAACTCCGCCAGGCAGTGAAGCACCTGGCCGGGCTGGGCCAACGGCATCCACATCCGCCCCTGAGGGTCGCCCTGCTCCCGGCCGGCACGCCGGGAGAGGACGTCGTTGCGCTGGCGCGTCACGACGTGCAGGTCGCGGTTCTGCGCGATGCCCGGCCCCTCGGTGACGAACGGCGTCCCGCCTGGGCAGCGACCGACAAGGCCGCGCGAGTCGTACGCGAGGGTCACGTGCGCCCCAGCGAGATAGGACGGCTGGCCGCGCAGCTCGAGGCGCCGCGCCCTCAGGCCCGGCCGGGCGCGGCTGAGCCACTGAGCGCAACCGCACCGATACTGATTGTCCCCGACGTACTCGATGCCGGCCTGTGCCGGCGGCTGATCGACCACTTCGAGCAATCGGAGACGCACCCCTCGGGGGTATTGGATCTCTCGGGGGATACGCCGCAATGGCGCCCGGATCCGGCCATCAAGCAGCGCCGCGACATGCGGCTCGAGGACGCCGGCCTCATCCGCGAGCTCGAGCAGGCCACCGCCGCGCGCGTGCTGCCCGAAATCCGCAAGTGCTTCCACTACGTGGTGACCCACCACGAGCCGTTCAAACTCGTTCGCTACGATACGGGAAGCGGCTATTTCCGCCCCCACCGCGACAATGAGACGCGCGACACCGACTACCGCCGTTTCGCGATGACCATCAACCTCAACACGGGCGACTATGACGGCGGGGGACTTCAGTTCCCTGAGTTCGGCGAGACGCTCTACCGGCCGCCTCGCGGCGGCGCCATCGTGTTCTCGTGCTCGCTGCTGCACGAGGCGACCGACATCACCCGCGGGAGCCGCTACGCGGTACTGGGTTTCTTCTACAACCCGACGGACGGTCTATGACCGAAGTACGGGCAGGAGATCGCAGTTCACTGCGTTACCGCCCCGGCACCGCCTTTGATGACATGCAGCTCCACGCGGCGATTCCTGGCCCGTCCCGCCGCCGTCTTATTCGACGCAACCGGATGGCTCTCCCCGTCGCCGCGCGTGCGCAGACGGCTTCCCGCCACTCCGCGGGCGACCAGGTATTGCTTGACGCTGACCGCCCGCGCCTTTGACAACTTGAGGTTGTAAGCGACGGATCCGGTGCTGTCGGCGTAGCCAACCAGCAGTACATCGACCTTCGGCGCCTGATCCAGTTTCTCGACGACGTCGTTCAGAGTCCGCTCGACCTCGGTGGAAAGCCGGCTGGAGTCGAAAGCGAAGTGCAGGGTCGGCAGCTTGATCGCCGGCGCGATCGGACAGCCCCGGGCGTCCACCCTCACTCCGAGCGGTGTGTGCGGACATTGGTCGAGGTTATCCGCAACACCATCCCCGTCACTGTCAATCGGGCAGCCGTGGCTGTCGACCCGGACGCCGGCCGGGGTCCCGGGGCATCGATCCGTGGCATCGGGGATGCCATCGTCATCGCTGTCCTCGGGCGCAGGCGGCGGAGGCGACTGAGTTGGCACCGATCTCGCACCAGGAGGTTCACCAAATTGTGTCGCGATGCCGAAACTGGCAACCGGATACTCCATGGCCGAGGAATCCGCAGCAGTGCCCACTCCGTTCGGCAAGTGGTCGAGGCGCAAGTCTCCACGGATACTCAGGTGCTCGGCTATGCGCCAGAAAAACCCTGCACCGACAGCAAGATAGGTACCGTTGCCGCCCGTGCCGTCATAGGCGGAGTCCACCCGCCCGGCACCAAGTTCGAGGTACGGAGTCCAGCGGGCGCCGCGGTGAAGGTAGAACAATCCGTTGAGCCCGTAGGTCTTCTCATCCACCCCGAACCCGCCGTGGCCCGCATCGATCTGGATCTTGTAGCGCTGGAAATCGAGTTCGAGTCCAAACCGGTCCGTAATCGGCTTGCCGAGGCCGAGGGAAAAACCGGCGCTGCGGCCGCTGGACTGGTTGCCCTCGAAGGCGCTGCTTATCATCGCCGAGGCGTAAACACGATTGTCGGGGGCCGGGGAGCCATTCGCCGCGGCGCTGCGCGGCGCCAGGAGCACGCAGGCAATAACCGGCAACAGCAGAAATGAATAGCTCTTGGCAGGCATGGATGGATTTCCCTCCGGAGGGCCGGCGGCGAAGGTTACGGGGTAATGGAGACTGTTTGCGTCGGACCGCGAACCTGTTCCCTGGATCTCCTACTGGTACTGAATGGTATAGGTGGCGATGCCCTGCACGTTGCCACCGGCAATTCTCCGTGCCGTCTGGTAATAGCGCGCGTAAAGGTTGATCGTGTAGTTGGAGCCGGACGTGGTCCCGGTGTTGATCGCATTGCCGAAAGTCACCGGCGTGGTGCCGTCGGACTCGAGAATCTGCACGCCTATGCCCGTGGCGTAGCCGGCACCCGAAGTCGGGGCGATCACGCCCGTGGCGCCCGCCTGGGCATTGTTGGAATTGAGCGTAATGAACACCCCGAGATTGCTCGAGCAGTTGGTCAGTTGCAGGCTGAACGGCGTCTGAGCCGCCGTAGAGCCCGGCCCCGAGAACGCCGTCAGATTGACCGCCGACAGGGGCACGCCCTTGTTCACCGACCCACTCGCAATGTCGCAGGTAGGCACCAGGATATGGATCGTTGCGTTGAGGTTGAATATTTCAACCGGTTGCGGGGAGATGCTGCCGCCTCTGCAATGGCCGCGGAAATTCAAAGTTCCGCTGCAGACATCCACGTTCCAGATGGCGACTTCACCATTGATGGTGCTGTCGTTGGATGGGAGGTACGGGCCCACGTAATACAACGCCAGATTCGACGGGACGCTGAAGGACACCGGGCCATAGGCGTTGATGGCATAGTTCGGATACGAGGAGAGGTAGTTGCTGGTATTCGGATGGAGGATCCGGTAGGAGATCCCGGGGATCCCGGTGGGGAACAGCGTGTCGTCGCCACCGGACGGCGGGCCGGCTACCTGGTTCACGATCCCCGAGGGGGTACTGCCGTAGCAGGTCAGATACAGCGGAGTTCCGGGCGGCACAGCGTTGGTATTGGATGTATAGATGGGATTAGTACTCGATGGGTTCTGGCTGAGCGTCACGGTAATGGTGCCGGCATTGAAGCTCACGACGCCCGGCTGGTGATTGCTGTTGTAGTACTGACACGCCGCCCAAACGGCACGCGGCATGCCCGCCAGACCCAGCAGCAGCAGCGCCCCGATAAAACGCCGGGTCACGCGCCCCGGGCGGTGGCGCCGGGCCGGTCGCGGAAGACTCACTGTCCGGAACTCTGCGTGCATGTCACATCTACCTCTCGATCGGAATGGTGGTCGGCCTTGGAGGCCGTCTTGGGCAGCGTGTAGTGGAAATGGCAAGCCGGATCGGTGGTTTGGGACTGCCAGTGCGCCGTCAACTCGCCGCTTCGCTGGTGGACCGTCAACAGCGCCAGCCCGCCTTGGCCCACGGTCCCGACCGATTTGCCCTGGGAATTGACCACATTGGCCCCGAACGGCACGGCGATGCCGTCGGCACGATGCAGGCGCACGACCAGCGCCCTGCCGTAATGCGTCTTGAAATTGACCATGACCACGGCACCGGCGTAAGGCGCCACGCTCGTGCTGCTGTTATCGAGCTGCACCCCCAGACCGGCACCTTCGGCGTTGAGGCCAACCGTATTGCGCCGGAAAGGCGTCAGGTTCGGGACGATGGCGTAACCGTCATCGCCGACCGTCACGTTCGATCCGTTCAGCAGGTGCGCTCCGGTGGCGCCGGGAGCGTGAACGATGGCGATGGTATCGCCCAGCGGCTGCCCGAAAGTGACCCCACCCTGGTGCGCGACAAGCGATCCACTCGTACCCACCGAGAGCTGGGAATAGCCGGAGCCCGCGTCATAGCTGGCGCTGTAGATACCGTGCGATCCACTGTAGCCGCCGCCAACGGAGGCGGACGTCTGGCCGCCGTCATGCGCCACACTCGCACTCCAGCTGAACTGGTTGTACTCACCCAGGCTTTGGGAGACCGTCGCCTGCGCTTGGTCGGCGCCTTGGGATTCATGGTTGAAGTTGGCGCTGAGAGTGGGCCCATTCCCGGCGCCGCCCAAGGGGACGCTGACGGAGAGGCTTGCCGTGTTGTCGTACCCTCCGGTCGGAGTGCGCGTGCGCGCAATCGACAGACCGAAACTCAGACTGCCTATCCGGTTTTGGTAACCGAGTTGGAACGTGGAACTGCTCCCTTTGTTACCCCAGTAGTCACTGTAGGACACGTTACCGTAAAGCGACCCTGCAGCCGGCCCGAGGGGCTGACTGAGACTCAGGGTAAAGCGGTTGCGGCGGCTCAGCCCCCCATATGCCGCTACCGCTGTGCCTGCCGTGCCCGGAAGCGCGCCGACCTGAAACGGATTCTCCCCTTCGCCAGCAAGCCCGCGGGCGATCGCCGCGTCGGTGAGGCTGAGATATCCGCTGGTGGAATACCGGTATGCGGCCACGCTGAACTGGGTCCGGGTCGCGGCGATCATCTTACTCCAGGTCAGACCCAGACTCCGGCCCGTGTACGTGCCGTAACCCGGAATCTTCGTACGAGCCACGGAAAGATCGACGGCGAAGGCGCCGGCCCGGGTATTGAAGGCTCCGCCAATCAACCCATTCAAATACCCGTTCGAGCCCTGCATTCCTGCGTAGCCGGTGAACAGATTCGTGAACCCGTGCTGGACGGCGGCCTGGAGCACGTCCGGGGGGCTGCCCACTCCCAGGTCGCGCAACTGGCCGGCATCCACACTATAGCGTGTCATTCCAGGACGCTGCAGCTGAGAGGTCGATGCGTAAGGCACCACGTAGGTGCTCTGCCGGCCATCGGCTTCGGTCACGGTCACCTGGAGCGCACCGCCGCTTCCGGTGGGATATATGTCATTGATAACAAAAGGACCCGGCGGCACGACCGTCTGGTAGATTTCCACGCCATTCTGCCGGATCGTGACCTTGGCAGTGCTCCGAGCGACGCCACGTACAACCGGAGCGTAGCCCCGTCGCGAAGGCGCGACCATTCGATCGTCCGTGGCCAATTGTACGCCGACCAGCGAGTAGCTGTCGAACACGGACCCGTCGGTGTAGGTGTCGCCGAATGTCAGTTCGGACTTGAGGCTCGGCAACGCCCGGCGGGCATAGAGGTCGACGCTGTGCCATTGGTGTTGCGACGCGGCGTTGCCGTAGCCGGACGCCCAGTTGAGTGTCCCGCGCTGGCGGATGCGCCAGGCGCCGATATTGAGCCCCGAATCGAGCCCCAGGAAAGCGCTGGTCTGGTCGGATCCCTGTCTGTGGTTGTGAAAGGCATTGAACTGATAGTTGAGCAGGAATGCGGGCACCCCGGTGTCCCAGGAGGCCGGACTGACGTACCCTCGCGGCTCTTCCTTGAGCGCCACCTGCGGGACGCTGTAGTGGAGTTCCAACTTGCCGATATCGAACTGTTCCGAGGCCTGCGGAATCAAATCGCTGAGTTGGACGCAGGCCCCCGGCTGGCTCAGCTTTTTCTGGGAGGCGATTGGGTCGACCTTCAGCTGCATGCGGCTGATCATCTTCCGCGTCAGGCACGGCAGGGCGTTGGCATCAGGGGCCGGGGCGGTAAAACGCACGTCCATACGTCCCACCCACTGCTTGTTGAGATAGATGTCCACGTTATACGTGCCCGGCATTACCGTCGCGCCCCTCTCGAAACGCTTGAGGTCCATGTCGCGCGCCGAGGTTCCGGCGAGCATTTCGCTATCGAAGCCGGCTGAGGCGACCTCCTCGGCACTTGCGGCGCGCTTGGGGCGGTCGTGCCCACCGCCAGCGGCGGCATAGGATGTCAGGGGAAAGACGACCGCGATCGCAACGCACAGCGCGCAGGAGGCAACGAGGCCTCTGCCCACCCGTCGCAAAATCGAAATGGATGCGGGTCGGGCGGGCATCTACATCACCGCGCGATGGCGCCCGAATGCTTGCGCGTGGAGCCATAGTCGTCGATGGTCCAATAGGTCACCTTGGCACCCTTGGCGGGAACCGAGTTCAAACCGGGGACCTTGAGTTCGAGGCCGGAAAACGGCGCAACCATGCCCGTCTTTGCGTCATGGGACGTGCCGCCCGACTCGAGCGTCACTTTGTTCAAGGTAAGGTAATAAGGCGTGGGATTCTTGACGTCGAGTTCGACCTTGCCCTTGTGGGCGACGGCTTTCCAGACGAGCTTCGAAGCGGCCACGGTTCGCTTGGGCGTGAGGCCCGCGGGCCGATAAAAGAGCTTGATCCTCGTGCGGATCGCGAACTGCAGGTGCGACTTCTGGGCCAATGGCCCGGTGGGCTTGGGGGGGATCTCCAGCACGTTAAGCCAGAACAGGCTTTCGCGGTCATCGGGCAGACCATGCTTGGTCCCCGCGTAAAGGATTCGCAGGCTCTGTCCCGCGCCGGCCTCCATCCGGAACAACGGCGGAGTCACGAGAAATGGTGCGTTCGCGGTATCGGGCGTGGAATTAAGATTGCCCGCGTCGATCCACGCCTCGACCAGGGCCGGGCGCGTATTATCGTTGGTCAGCTGAACGGTCGTCGCACCCTGGTCGGCGTCGAACACCACGCGCGTGCCGGAGATCACGACACTCGCGAGGGCGGGCGGCGCGACCAGGGACAGGGCGAACAGGCCCGCACCGACAATTCGGATGACAACATTCATGGCGGATTTCCTCAGAAAAAGCCGGAAGCGGCCCCCTGCCGACCCTACTGCCGTCGCAGTGGGCCGCTTCCAAAACGGCTTGCTCGCTTGCGCTTACTGGTAAACCAGCGTGTAGTCGACGGTCGTATTAACGGTGCCGGCGCCGGCCGTAGCCGTGGCGAGATACTGCGCCTTGTAACTCAAGGTCACGCTGCCGGAACTGGGAATCGTGCTGTATTCCGAGTTCTGGCCACTTGCGCCCGTGCCGGACAGGTTGATGACGGTACTGTCGGCGCCGTTGAGAAGCTGCACATTGACGTTCGTGGCCGTCCCGGTATTCGCGAGACTGCCTGCATAGGTACCCGTCGTAACGATATTGGTCCCTGAGAACTCCGAGGCAACCTGGATACCGGTCGGCGACGTGGGGCAGTTGGTGAGGCTGATCGTGAAGGGGGTGGTCCCCGCCGTAGTACCAGCCGTCTGCAGAAGCCCCGTCGTGGCATCGGCGGTAACCAGCGGCATTGTCACCGTGAAGCTGCCAGCGGTGCCCGTGCTCACCTGGCACGTTTGGGTCATGATCTGACCGGAGAAGGTGATGGTGCCGTCGGAGGCCTGGGCCGCCTGCGGCGCGAGCGCCATGGCACCGGCGATCGCGAGAGCGACCCCAGGCATGGCCAGCGTACTGAACGCCTTGGAACAAATAGACTTGATCATTTCTCACTCCTGAACAGTCAAATAATGCTCCCGGAGGAGCGTTGGAAAAACAGAGCGTCCTTGCTCCACCGGGGGCCACCTCCTGAAACGGCCATCCGGCGTTGCCTGGGTAAGGCAATTCCTACAGGAAACTCAGCAAAAACCGTGCCAATTGGTCTTTGCCGGACTCATAAAGGCGGGATTTCCGGTGATTCATTTCCGGAAGGGCTCATTAACCTTATGAATTCAATGAGTTATACGGAGTTTCTCCGTATTTGCAGAAACCGCAGCCGGCGATTGCGGCGGCGGCGCATTGTCAAGCAGTCATCCTCCAACTGACAATTTTGTCAGCCTTGCGTCACGTTTTAGTCAATCAGCGCGGGATGTTAGCAGAAGCCGCGGGCCGCGTCCACAACACCCGGCCCGTTGCAGGCTCCCTGCGATAGACAGGCACGTTGCCCGCTTGCCGCAGCCCCCTGGAGGAGAATCCCGGTACGCGGTTCAGCCCGGCTGTGCCAGCGCCCGCGCCCTTACGACCGCCTCCCCGTCTTGGAACGCCCCTTCGGCCAGGCTGGCGATAAAGCGGGCGTTTTCCCGGGCATGCAATGCGTACAGAGCCGTGCAGACCGACTGCACGACGTGTTCCAGCAGGCCGGACTCGTTGGCCGGATAGTGTTCCCCCGGGCGATTGCGGATTGCCACCAGGCCCATCAGCTCGCCGTGCACCGTCATGGGCAAGGCCAGCCCGTCGCTGCCCAGCGCGCCACCGATGGTTTCCAGATCGCACCCGGAACGCTCGGCTCGGAGTGCCACCCCGGCCGGATCATCGATATCCAGGCTCGCCGGATAGTGGACCTGCCCGCCTTCCCCCAAGCGGGCGTATCCGGCGCCATCACGCCAGTAGATGGCCACCGAGGGTGCATCGGCATGACTCAGGAGTTCATCCAGGGTCCTTTCCAGGAGGTGGTCGGGATGCTCGATGAAGCCGCAATGATGGGCAAAATCGCGCAGCGCCCGTTCCGCTTTGAACCGGCGCCGGAAAAAGACCTGTTCGCTGATCCGCTCCAGGCGCTTCCGCATCGCTTCCAGGGAAAAGCCGAGGAGCAGTGGCACGCCGAGCTCCAGGGCCAGGCTTTCGTTGTGCGACAGGGCAATCTTCTCCAGGAAGCTCTGCAGCAGGATGAAAATGGCGACCACGACCGTCAGGGTGGCGCTGTAGACCAGCGCGCGATTGACGATGAAGGTCATATCCACGACCCGGTGCCGCAAGACGGCATAGAGCAGCCCAACCAGCGCGAGCACGTAAGCGCCCACTTCCACCATGAAGGATTGGGGATAGCCGAGGAATGCTTCGTTGCTGAGGGCAATGCCGAAGATCAGGATGAGCGCGCTCCAGAATATCCAGCGCAGGCGCTGGCGCTCCTCGGCCGCCACGTTCCTGTGCCCGAGCAGCAGCATCAGTACCGACATTCCATAGGGCACCACCCAAAGCAAGCCCAGCGCACCGGGCAGCAGAACGGCCCTGAATACGAGCACCAGCGGATAGGTCAGCTCATAAGCGAAGCCGGCAACCAATGCCCCGGCGAAGCACCAGCGCAACGCACTGCGAAGCCGCGGCGCCAGCGCCGCTCCTACCAGGACGTCGGCGAGCACGAAGAACCCGACACGAGCCAGCAGGAAGAAAACCTGGGACAAGCCACCGAGGACGAGCACCGGAGATCCATTCGCGGGGACCAGAGTCAACGCCATGCCACACTGGAAGGCAATGGCCCAGGCGGCGATGGCCCAGCCTGCGCGGTCGCGCCCGCGCCACAACGTCAGCAGCGCGGCAAGCCCGATGAGCAGGTAAAAGCAGACACCGAGCCCGATGGAAACCCTCAGTTCCGGGACGGCACTCAGTTTGCGGACGGGAACGGCGACGGTGGTATGGCTGCCGTCATAGTGCGTCACCGTGAAGGCGAAGTGCCTGCCGGGGCTGACATTGGCTTCCTCCCTGACAGCGAGCAATGCCAGGCGCGTCGCGTAGTCCTGGCGTGCGAAATCGACCCTGTCCCGGGCATGCAGACCGTCCGGGAGGGGCATGTTGCGCAACCGCGCGACCCGCGCCATGTGGCTGTCGACGCGCCGCAATGCAAACGGAATGCTCGACATGTTGACCGTCATCATGCAATTCCACGCGGTCACTGCAAGGACGAGCAGGCTGAGCAGGATCAACAGCGGATAGCGCCGGTGCATCTTGGCCTCCCGG
This sequence comes from Gammaproteobacteria bacterium, assembly GCA_046703965.1. Taxonomy (GTDB): domain Bacteria; phylum Pseudomonadota; class Gammaproteobacteria; order JAKDMP01; family JAKDMP01; genus JBAUSV01. Next base: position 14,319 of record JBJKSR010000156.1, read on the forward strand.
GAATTATGACATTTGCGGTAGAAGGATAGCCTAATCCTCGCCCGGAGGGGCGCCGTCAGCCGGATCCATTTTGCCGTACACGGGGCTGCCGCGAGCACGCTCTCGGCGACCCCGAACCATGGTGACAAATAAAAAGCCCCGACCGGGGTCCGGTCGGGGCTGGCGATAAATGCCTGGCAGTGTCCTACTTTCACATGGGGAGAGCCCCACACTATCATCGGCGCTGAGCAGTTTCACTTCCGAGTTCGGAAAGGGATCGGGTGGTTCCCACTCGCTATGGCCACCAGGCAATTCGTTGCGGAAAGTGCCCAAGGGGCACTCTCCGGTATCGGAAAGTTGTCGACGCCTAAGCGATTACAAGATATGAACGCGCTGTTTCAAAGTGCTTGGGTGTTATATGGCCAAGCCTCACGGGCAATTAGTACCGGTTAGCTTCATGCATTGCTGCACTTCCACATCCGGCCTATCAACGTCGTAGTCTTCGACGACCCTTCAGGGGCATCAAGTGCCCAGGGAGATCTAATCTTGGGGTGGGCTTCCCGCTTAGATGCTTTCAGCGGTTATCCCTTCCGTACATAGCTACCCGGCAGTGCCACTGGCGTGACAACCGGAACACCAGAGGTACGTCCACTCCG
>JBJKSR010000157.1:0-2546 GCA_046703965.1 Gammaproteobacteria bacterium
GACGCGGTGGGGCGGGGCCCCGGCCGCAGGGTGGAAACGACATGGCTACCAATCAAAGCATTCGCATTCGGCTGAAGGCGTTCGACCATCGCCTCGTGGACAAGTCCGCTCGCGAGATCATGGAAACCGCGCGGCGCACGGGTGCGCGCGTCAAGGGTCCGATCCCGTTGCCGGGGCGGATCGAGCGGTTCACCCTGCTCATTTCGCCCCACAAGGACAAGGACGCCCGCGACCAGTACGAGCTGCGTACCCACAAGCGTCTGATCGACATCGTGGACCCCACGGACAAGACCGTGGACGCCCTCAGCAAGCTGGAATTGGCGGCCGGGGTGGACGTTCAACTTCGCTTGAACTGATCGCCGATTCTGTTGGTATAATGATCGGCTCGCCCGGAACGCCGGGCAGCCAGTCCGGCGCCGGCAGCTCTGCCGGCGCCGTCACTAAGGACAAGGTGCGATGAGCCTAGGTGTAATTGGCCGCAAGCGCGGCATGACACGTGTGTTTACGGAAGACGGGTCCGCCCAGCCGGTGACCGTCATCGAGGTGCTCCCGAACCGGGTGGCACAGCTGCGCACGCCCGAGCGCGACGGCTACACCGCCGTCCAGCTCGCCACCGGGACGCGCCGGGCGACCCGCATCAGCAAGCCGGTGGCCGGCCACCTGGCCAAGGCCGAGGCCGGGGCCGTCCGGATGCTGCGGGAATTCCGCCTGAGCGAGGCCGAGGCCACCGAGTTGGAACTGGGCAAGGAAGTCGGCGTGGACATCTTCAGCGTAGGCCAGAAGGTGGACGTGACGGGGCGTTCCATCGGCAAGGGCTTCGCGGGCACCGTGAAGCGCCACCATTTCCGCATGCAGGACGCGACCCACGGTAACTCGCTGTCGCACCGGGCGCCAGGTTCCATCGGACAGAACCAGACGCCGGGCCGGGTGTTCAAGGGCAAGCGCATGGCCGGGCATCTCGGCGCCGCGCGCCGCACCCAGCAAAACCTGGAAGTGGTGCGGGTGGATGCCGAGCGCAACCTGCTGCTGGTCAAGGGCGCCGTGCCGGGTGCCGCGGGCGCGGATCTGCTGGTACGCCCGGCGGTCAAGGCGCGCGGCTGAAGGAGAGGATCGAGATGCAACTGAAACTCCGGGACAAGGCGTCGAAGAAGGTCAGCGTGGCCGATGCCGCCTTCGCCCAGGCCTACAACGAATCGCTGGTGCACCAGGCGGTCGTAAGCTACATGGCCGGCGCGCGCGCCGGCACGAAGGCGCAGAAGAGTCGCTCGGCGGTGCGCGGCGGCGGCAAGAAGCCGTGGCGCCAGAAGGGTACCGGTCGCGCCCGTGCCGGCAGCATCCGCAGCCCGCTGTGGCGCGGCGGCGGCAAGATTCACGCGGCGGCGCCGAGGGATCACTCGGTCAAGCTCAACCGCAAGATGTATCGCGGCGCGATGCGCAGCATCTTTTCCGAGCTGGCCCGCCAGGACCGGCTGGCGGTGTTCGAGGCCTTCACGCTCGAGCAGCCCCGCACGCGGGATCTGGTCGCGCAGCTCAAGGAAAGGGATCTGGGCGAAGACGTCCTGATCGTTACCGCCGAGTTCGAGGAGGCTCTCACGCTGGCGGCGCGCAACCTGCCGAAGGTCGACGTTTGCGAAGTGGCCGCCGTCGATCCCGTGAGCCTGGTCGCCTTCGAGAAGGTGGCGGTCACGGTAGAGGCGCTGAAGAAGATCGAGGAGTGGCTGGCATGAGCATTGCGAGCGCAGGACGGCTGGCGAACCTGATTCTCGCCCCCCACGTGTCGGAAAAGACGACGCGGGTGGCCGAAGACAGCCGCCAGATTGCATTCAAGGTGCGTCGCGACGCAAGCAAGCCCGAGATCAAGCGGGCCGTCGAGACGCTGTTCGAGGTCGAGGTGGAGGCCGTGACCACGGTCACCCAGCACGGCAAGGCGCGCGGCATGCGCGGCAGCCGGGGTCGCCGCTCCGACTGGAAGAAGGCCTACGTCACGCTCAAGCCGGGGCATGACATCGACTTCGCCGGCGCCGACTGAGGGGAAGAACCATGGCATTACGCAAAGCTAACCCGACTTCGCCCGGCCGCCGCTTCGTCGTCCAGCCGGTGGCCGAGGGCCTGCACAAGGGCCGCCCGGTCAAGTCGCTGCTCCGCAAGCAGTCGAAGAGCGGCGGGCGCAACAACCAGGGGCGCCTGACCGTGCGCCACCGCGGCGGCGGCCACAAGCAGAGCTACCGCGTGGTGGACTTCCGCCGCGACAAGGACGGCGTGCCGGCCCGCGTCGAGCGCCTGGAATACGATCCGAACCGCAGCGCGCACCTGGCCCTGCTGCTCTACGCCGACGGCGAGCGCCGCTACATCATCGCGCCGCGCGGCCTGGCGGCCGGCGACGCGGTTGCCTCCGGCACCAGCGCGCCGATTCGCCCGGGTAATGCGCTGCCGCTGGGCAGCATCCCGCTCGGCACCGAGGTGCACTGCGTGGAACTGCGACCCGGCAGCGGGGCCCAGCTGATCCGCAGCGCGGGCGGCGTCGCCCAGCTCGTGGCGCGCGAGGG
>JBJKSR010000158.1:0-3383 GCA_046703965.1 Gammaproteobacteria bacterium
GTCTTCCTCACCCACGACGAGGTCGACCGGCTCCTCGCCGCCCCCGACGCCACCACCCCCGCGGGCACCCGCGACCGGGCCATGCTCGAGACCCTCTACGCCACCGGGCTGCGGGTCAGCGAACTCGTCAACTTGCGCCTGGATCAGGTCAACCTGCGGCTGGGCGCGGTGCGCGTGGTGGGCAAGGGCGGAAAGGAGCGGCTGGTACCCCTCGGCGAGGAGGCAAGGGACTGGCTGGAACGCTATCTGGCGGAGGCGCGTACCGGATTCGTGGCCGGCCGGCGTCTGGACACCCTTTTCCCGACGCCGAGGCGCGCCAGCATGAGCCGCCAGGGATTCTGGAGCCTGATCCGCCGCTATGCCGCGGCCGCGGGGATTCCGGGCGACGTATCTCCTCACCAGTTGCGCCATGCCTTTGCCACGCATCTGCTGGCGCATGGTGCCGATGTGCGGGCCGTGCAGATGTTGCTGGGGCACCAGAACGTGACCACGACCCAGATTTATACGCACGTGGAGCGGGAGCGGCTGAAGGCGCTGCATGCCGCCCACCATCCACGCGGCTGAACGAGGGAAGAAAGCGCTCTCGCCAGGGCGCTACGGCGCACCGGAAGAAGAGGTTCTCGCAAAGGCGCAAAGACGCAAAGAAAGCTGCCTATAGATGCGGCTCCAGCCGCGATATCGGAGCTCGAAGAAAGGGTTCGCCGCACGGCAGGCCTGGCCTGTAAATTGTCCTGCGGGAACCCGTCTTTCTCGGGTAGGAGCGACTTTAGTCGTGATACGTCCTCTGCAACCCCTGTCCGCGCTCTTCCTTTCCATGCAGGCAAAGAGGAGGGCCGCCTTTTCTCTCTCTGTATTCTTTGCGCCTTGGCGAGATCTATTCCGTATCGCGGCTGAAGCCGCTGCTACAAGATCCGCACCGTGGCGCCGTGGCGGGAGGTTCTGTTCCGGCCTCAGCGCTCGAGGAGATCGCGCTTGTTGGGCTTGTCCTGCCAGTCGTCGGCATCTTCGGGGGCGTCTATTTTCTCGTTGAGTACCGGCCAGCCCCTGGAGAGTTCCGCATTCAGCTGGACGAAATCGCGCTGGTCATCGGGTACATCGTCTTCGGAGTAGATTGCATTGACCGGACATTCGGTCTCACACAGCGTACAGTCGATGCATTCGTCGGGATCGATGACGAGCATGTTCGGGCCTTCGTGGAAACAGTCCACCGGGCACACTTCCACACAGTCCGTGTATTTGCACTTAATGCAGCTTTCCGTGACGATGAAGGCCATTTAGCCCGCTCCTGAGCGCTTGGATTTCTCGCATATTTTGCCACAGCTTGGGTGAATGGCACCGTGCGCCCGCGAGGGTCGCGGGCACGGGCCGAATTCGACTCAGTGATTCCGGTCGACGATCAGGCGCGCCATGGCAACCAGCGGTTCTGCCGCGTCGCCCAGGGGTTCGAGCGCGCCCAGCGCCTCGCCGTACACCTGCTCGAGCGCCGCACGTGCCGCGTCCACGCCCAGCAGGGCCGTGTACGTGGGCTTGTGGTGTGCGCTGTCGGCGCCCGCGGCCTTGCCGAGCTGGCCGGTATCCCCGGTGGCGTCCAGGATGTCGTCCTGGATCTGGAAGGCGAGTCCGATGCGCGTGCCGAAGGTCTCCAACCGGCGCAGCGTCGCCTCGTCGGCGTCGACGGCGCTGTCGGCGCCCAGCAGCACCGCCGCGCGGATCAAGGCACCGGTTTTGAGTAGGTGCATCTGGTCGAGCGCCGACCGCTGCAGGGTCTTGCCCGCGGCCTCGATGTCGAGCATCTGACCGCCCGCCATGCCCCGCGAGCCGCTGGACTGGGCCAGCAGCGAAATCATTCGCAGGCGCCGCGCCGGATCCGCGATCATCGCGCGATCGCGCGCCAGTACCTCGAAGGCCAGCGCCTGCAGGGCGTCGCCCACGAGGATGGCGGTGGCTTCGTCGTAGGCCTTGTGGCAGGTCGGACGCCCGCGCCGCAGGTCGTCGTCGTCCATGGCCGGCAGATCGTCGTGGACCAGGGAGTAGGCGTGAATGAGTTCCACCGCGCAGGCCGGCCCATCCAGGTGTTCGATTTCGGCGCCCAACGCCTTGCCGCTGGCGTATACCAGCAACGGACGGACGCGCTTGCCCTGGGCCAGGGCCGAGTAGCGCATCGCCCCGTGCAGCCGTTCGGCCCCTTCGCCGGCGTCGGGCAGCCAGCGCTCGAGGTGACTCTCGACCCGGGCGCGCAGGGTTTCGATCTCGGCCGCGAAGCCGCGGGGAGGCCCGTCAGTCCTCCCGCTTAAAGGATTCCGGCTCGCCATCTTTCCCCTCCTGCAGCAGAATTTCTATGCGTTGTTCGGCCCGCTTGAGCGCCGCTTCGCAGCGGCGCAGGAGCCGAGTGCCCTTTTCGAAGCGCTGCAGCGCCTCTTCCAGGGGCAGGTCGCCGGCCTCCAGAGCCGAGACGGTCTCTTCCAACGCCGCCATGGCCTTTTCGAAATCTTCCGGCGCCTCTCCGGGCGGCGGCTGGGGTGGTGGGTTCACGCTGCGTTCCTGACCGATGGATGCAATTGCGACCGGCAAACCCTACACGCCGGAAGCGGCCGCGTCAATCGGGCCGTTGCAATTGACAGGGGATCGGGCTCTGGCTAGACTGGGACAGATTTAGACACAGTCTAAATGGCATGGAAGTACCCAACAGGAGGAGAAGAGTATGGATCTCAAGGGCAGCAAGACGCATCAGAACCTGAAGGATGCCTTTGCCGGCGAATCGCAGGCCAACCGGCGCTACCTGTATTTCGCCTCGAAGGCGGATATCGAGGGCTATAACGACGTGAGCGCGGTCTTTCGTTCCACCGCCGAGGGCGAAACCGGGCATGCCCACGGCCACCTGGAATACCTCGAAGCAGTGGGCGATCCGGTCACCGACGAGCCGATCGGCGGCACGGCGAACAACCTGAAATCCGCCATCGCCGGTGAAACCTACGAATACACCGACATGTACCCGGGTATGGCGAAGGCGGCCCGCAGCGAAGGCTTCGACGAGATCGCGGACTGGTTCGAGACGCTGGCCAAGGCCGAACGCTCCCACGCCAACCGCTTCAAGAAGGCGCTGGACTCACTCGACTCGTAAGTTGCGGAGCCTGCGCTGCAAAGCGCGACGGGTCCTGCGGAGCGGGTGTTTCCCGCTCCGCAGGATTGGCTTTATTGCGACTACCGAAGGCGCAGGGAGAACGACATGAGTGCGGATACCACGGTCAAGGAAGGAAACCTCAAGGCGCCCGAGCGCCACCCCCTGGGGCAGAATCAGGAAGCGTTCTGGGACGAGGAGGCGCTTTACGCCGAGATGGAAAGGCAGTTCGATATCTGCCACACCTGCCGGCGGTGTTTCCCGC
>JBJKSR010000159.1:0-4863 GCA_046703965.1 Gammaproteobacteria bacterium
TTCGGTTGGCGGGCCTGGCGGCACGGCAATCAGAGTCTGGACATCGTCGCGCGTCCCGACCCCATGCACTACAACGCGGACGACAACCCGGCGCTGGCAGGCATGACCACCAAGCTGGCCACGGTGATGGCCGGCGTGGCATGGCGATGGCGGTTCCACAGACACCTGATGCTCGACACCATGGCGCTCGGAGATCTGCTCCGGCGTAATGACGGGGTGCTCCTTTCGGTCGGTCTGAACAGTCCGTGGCGGGCCGGCGCCTGGTTCTTTCGCCCGACCGTCGGCCTGCAATGGCAAAGCAGCAATTACGTCAATTATTATTTCGGGGTTACCTCGGCGGAATCGCGAGCGGGACGGCCGGCGTACACCGGAAAGTCCACCGTCAACGAAAAACTCGGCTTTTCCTTCGGCCGTCATTTCGGCGGGCACTTCACGGTGACGGCGGGCGCCTACATGACCCATTACGGCAGCGGCGTGACCGGGAGCCCGATCGTCGGCCACACCAATACCCTGAGCTTCCTGGCCGGACTTTACTATCACTTCTGATCGGCACACCACTGCGCTCTGATGAGGCTTACGGCCCTTTGGGCGCCGTCTATTCAACAACTTAGGAATACAACTTCTGTCTCCTGATCAGGAGGAAGCGGCCCCGGCGCAGTTGGCGCCGGGGCGGGCGAAGCGCTATCATCGATCGGACCTGTCCGGCCAGCTCGATGCAGCCGGCCGCTGAATCCTTGTTGGCTCGTAGCCATAGGAGGCTCGGCAATGAAACGCGTATCCCTGTTTTCGAATTCCCGTACCTTCCTGCGACTCGCCTGCTTCGGCATGCTGGCGGCAGCATGCCTGGCGCCGCAAATCGCAGGCGCCGACACCGTCTCTACGCAGACGTTAATGAGCAAGTTGCACTGGCGAAGCGTCGGCCCCTACATCGGCGGCCGCGTGGTCGCGGTGGACGGTGTGCCGTCCAAGCCCGACCTGTTCTACATGGGGGGCGTTGACAGCGGCGTCTGGAAAAGCACCAACTACGGCAATACCTGGAAGAACATCAGCGACGGCTGGCCCAGTGCCAGCGACAGCATCGGCGCGCTTGCGGTGGCGCCTTCCGATCCCAAGGTGATCTACGCGGGCACCGGCGAGAGCGACATCCGCGGCGACATGATCACCGGCGACGGCATCTACAAGACCACCGACGGCGGCAAGACCTGGAAATACGCGGGGCTCAAGGACACCCATACCACGATGGGTTTGGTGGTCGATCCGAAGAACGCGGACGTGGTGTACGCGGCCTCCATGGGCCATGTGTTCGTGGCCGGTCCGAACCGCGGCGTATTCAAGTCGACCGACGGCGGCAAGACCTGGAAGAAGGTCCTGTTCGTCAACGACAAGACGGGCGTAGTGGACCTGGTGATGGATCCGAAGAATCCCGACGTGCTCTACGCCGCGGCGTGGCAGGCCTACCGCAAGCCCTGGAAGCTTTCCAGCGGCGGCCCGGGCAGCGGCATCTACAAGACCACCGACGGCGGCAGGACCTGGACGAACATCAGCCGGCACCCGGGGCTGCCGAAGGGCATCATGGGCAAGATAGGCATCGCCGTGTCCGCCAGCAACCCGCAAGTCGTCTATGCGACGATCCAGGCGAAACATGGCGGTGTGTTCAAGTCGACCGACGGCGGCAAGCGCTTCGAGCGCGTCAACAAGGAATGGAAACTGCGCCAGCGCGCCTTCTACTACATGGCGATCTTCGTCGATCCCACCGATCCGGAAACGGTTTACATGCCGCAGGTGGATGCGCTTTTTGTCTCCCATGATGGCGGCAAGACGTTCAAGGAGCTGCACACGCATCATGGCGACAACCACATCGTGTGGATCAACCCGAACAACCCCAAGATCCTGCTCGAGGGCAACGACGGCGGCGCGACCGTCTCCGTGGACGGCGGCAAGACCTGGAGCACGGAACACAACCAGCCGACGGGCCAGTACTACAGCGTGAACCTGGATAACCAGTTCCCGTTCCACATCTACGGGGCACAGCAGGACGAAGGCGCTTTCGAAGCGCCCAGCGCCACGGCCCACGGCGAGATCCCGCTCAGTGCCTGGAAGCGGACGGCGTTCGGTGAAAGCACCTGGGTGGTGCCGCAGCCGAACGACCCGAAGATCAACTACGGCAGCGGCTACTACAGCATCTTCGTCAAGTACAACATGCATACCGAGCAGTACCAGAGCGTCAGCCCGTGGCCGAACTACAAGGACGGCGCGGCGTCGTCGGAGCTGAAGTACCGCTTCGCGTGGACGCATCCGATCCTGTTCTCGGCGGCGAATCCCAAGGAACTGCTCGTCGGCTCGCAGTACGTGATGAAGAGCGACGATTACGGCTACACCTGGAAGACGATCAGCCCCGACCTGACGCGCAACGACCCGAGTACCGAGGGACCCACCGGCGGTCCGATCGACCTCGACCAGTCGGGTGCGGAAGTCTATCCCAACGTCTCGGCGCTGGCGGTATCTCCGCTCGACAACGACCTGATCTGGGCCGGCTCCAGCGACGGCCTGGTGCACGTCACTACCGACGGCGGCAAGCACTGGCGCGAGGTGCGCCCGGCGTCGCTGCCGAAGTGGGCGAACATCAGCTCCATCCAGCCCTCGCATACGGAGAAGGGCACGGCCTACCTGACCGCGCGCCGCTACATGTGGGACGACTTCAAGCCTTACGTGTACAAGACGACCGATTACGGCCGCCATTGGACGGCGATCACCAACGGCCTGCCGGACGACCAATACGTGTTCGACGTGCGCCAGGATCCGAAGGATGCCAATCTGCTCTTCCTCGGCACCAAGAACACCGTCTACGTGAGCCTGGACGGCGGCGACCATTGGCAACCGCTTGGCCTGAACCTGCCGAAGGTGCAGGTGCGGGGCGTCGCCATCAACAACCGCCAGGGCAGCGTCGTCGTGGCCACCCACGGGCGTTCCATCTGGGTGCTCGACAACCTGGCCCTGCTCGAGCAGATGACCCACGACCCGCACGTGGGCACCGATGCTGCGGCCCTGTTCGCGCCGCAGACCGCGTGGCTGACGCAGTCCTACGGCGGGCCACGCAAGCCCAAGGGCAACGCGGGGACCAATCCGCGATTCGGCGCTACGGTCTTCTTCCACGTGCCCAAGAACTACGACGGAAAGACGCCGGTGACGCTCACCTTCACCAATGAGCAGGGCGAGACGATCCGCAGCTTCACGCTGCACATGAAGGAGAAAGAGAAGAAGAAGCCCGATACCAGCCAGATGACGCCACAGGAAAAGCAGGCGATGGCGGAGAAGAAGCTCACGGCGATCAAGCCGGGCATGAACCGGTTCCAGTGGAACCTGCGCTATCCCGACGCCACCCGGGTGAAGGGCTATTACCCGCCCGAGGCGGCGGGCGGTCTCGCCCCCTACGTGGCGGGGCCGCAGGTAGTGCCCGGGACGTATCACGTGGTGCTCGACTACGCGGGCCACAAGAGCGCGCAGTCGTTCAAGGTCGCGCTGGATCCGCGGATCGACAGCAGCCAGGCGGATCTGCAGAAGAGCCTCGACCTGCAGCTCAAGATCCATCATGCGCTGGATACACTGGACCGTGACCTGAACCGGGCGATGGCGGTGCGCGACAAGCTCAAAGCCGCGCTTGCCGACCACAAGGTCAGCCCGGCCGCGGGGCGCAGGGCCCTTGCAAGCCTGAACCGCGGGATCGCCGCGCTGGTGCAGATGAACATCCAGTCCAGCGAAGGCGACCTGTTGCACCGGCCGATGCTGCACGGGCTGCTGGCCTACCTGCAGACGGATATCGGCATGGCCTACGTCAAGCCGACGCCGGCGCAGTACGCTGTCTATCGCCACCTCGACCGCCAGGCCGAAGCGGGCGAACACCGCTTGCGCACGGCCATGGATGCGGCGAATAAGCTGCTCTAGGCAACCTGGGCCGGCGCGGTGGATATCATCGCGCCGGCCTCCTTCCGGTGGGCGCAGACTCCGGATTAAAATTTCTTCATCCAGCGGTCCGCGGGAGTTTCGCCGCCGGCGAAACGCTACACTCTGGCGTATTGCCAAATTACTTGCCGGAGGCCAAGCCATGAAAATGCCGCTGATCGCGCGCTTGCTCCTGACGGTTCTGGCGGGCATGCCCGCTGCCGCCCTGGCAGCGTCACCGCAGCCGCTTACTCCCGTTTCGCTGCCCGGGGTGAGCGCCCATGCCGGCTTCGACGACATGGGTTTCATCTCTACGCTGGATAGGGTCGTCGTGCCGAGCGGTGTGTCCGGTGCGGTCTTCTTCATCGATCCGAAGAGCGGCGCGGTAACGAAGGCGGCACAGGTCGCGACGGCGGGCAAACCGCAACGCGGCCATGATGTCGGAACGACCTCGGCGGCCTATGCGGACGGCTACCTGATTGCCAGCGACCACGATTCCCGCACATTGGCCATCGCGGACGTGGACGGGGGGAAGGTGGTTGCCCGTGTGCGGCTTGCTTCGGGCTCCGACTACGTGCGCTACATCGCGCCGGTGAACGAAGTCTGGGTCACCGAACCGAGAGCGCACCAGATCCAGGTATTCAGCGCCGAGCTGGGCGGCTCCCACCCGATGCTGCATTCGGCCGGCACGATCGATATTCCCGGCGGGCCTGAGGCCCTGGTATACGATGCACGGACGGGCGATGCCTATACCAACCTGTGGCACAAGCGTACGCTCGCGATCGACCTGCATTCGAGGAAGATCGTCGCGCGCTGGAAGGATGGATGCCGAGGGCCGCGTGGGTTGGCGCTGGCCCCTCGACACCACCTGCTTTTCGTCGGCTGCACCGAAGGCAAGGCCGATGCCCTGGGCCTGGACCACCA
>JBJKSR010000160.1:0-5622 GCA_046703965.1 Gammaproteobacteria bacterium
GCAATCATGGGAATGGGCGCGGGGAGCATCGCCGCGATCCTGTTCTGGATGTCGCTCTATCTGGCCGGACCCGTCGTCCTCTTCCCCGGCGTAGCCGCCCTGGCCGTCGCGGGCGTGTGGCTGACCCGCCGTGTCGACGGACTGTGGCCCCTCACCGAGCGCCTGCTCATCGCCGGCCTGATAGCCGCCCAGGCCAGCCTCCTGTCGGCCGCCTTCATGGAGGTCGTCCCGGTCGTGCTGGAGCGCGTCGTATAGCGGCGGTCACCGCCGGCCCGGACGCGGGCCCCGGAAAAAATGACTTGAACTCGGGCGCCACACTGCCTATGCTTGAGGCGCACTTCACCGAGACACCGCGGTCATGAGCGAAGAACAAACCCGGCAGGAATCCAGCGAGGAAGTTGCCGACAAGGCCGGCCTCACCGAACAGGACCTTGAGTACGAGCATCATGAACTGGAGCCGGTCGAAAAACGCATCCGGCACTGGCACCACTTTCGCAACGGCGGCCTCTTCTGCGCAATAGGCGGCGTCATCATGCTGATCGCGGGACACTTCGCGGACAGCGGGCGCTCGATGCAGATCGGCGGCTTCCTGATCCTGGCCGGTGCGGTCGTCTTCACGGTGGGGGTGATCGGCGGCTGGGTCACCCACGAGCGGCCGCTCGACTGAGCCGCCGGCGCGCCCGGCGGCCGGACGCCGTCAGGACCAGCCCTCTGCAATGACCGCGCGGGTTTCCTCGACCCCCGTTTCCCATACCGCGCGCATCTCCTCGTCGGAACGCCGGTAGCGTCCCCCGAAGTTGCCGTCGCCAAGGTATTCCCGCGCCTGGCGCGGGCCGAGCGAGCGAATGCGCGAGGTATCGACCAGGGGCTTTTGCTCATCCGGGTAGCCGACGCCCTCGAGGCGGGTCCAGGGGAAGTTTTCCATCCATGACGCATGGGACGCCACGGGGTCGATCGACTCCACGCGGGCGCGGGTGGCGGGCGCCTTCCACCAGTTATGGAACTTGACCGTCATCCCGGGCCGGTCGTCGAGCCACTCGGCGACGCCCGACTGGACCGGCGCATTCCCGCCGTGGCCGTTGACCACAACGACCCGGCGGAAGCCGTGCGTGTAAAGGCTGTCCAGCACGTCGCACACCAGCTGCACGCAGGTCTCTGCCCGCAGGCTCACCGTGCCCGGATAGGCCATGAAATACGGCGTGATCCCGTAGGGGATCCCGGGGAACACCGGCACGCCCAGCGGCTCGGCCGCCTCGACCGACACCCGCTCGGAGAGGATATGGTCCACGCACAGGCTCAGGCCGGCATGCTGCTCCGTGCTGCCGATGGGCAGCACCGCCCGGTCGTCATGCGCCAGGTAAGCCTCCACCTGACTCCAGTTCATGTCGCTGATCCTCATCTCCTCTCCCGGCGCCGTCCTCGCCCGTTGCGGATGCCGTCATCATACCGCCGGCCCCGCGCGGCCGGCCGGATTTGCGTGTAAGCTTCGGGAACGTGCACAGAACAATCCCGGGGGGGGGAACACGTTGCCGGCCACCGTCGATCGACATCCCAGGAAGGCCTTTCTCGTCCTGTTCTTCATCGAGATCTGGGAACGCTTCGGCTACTACGGGATGGCCTCGCTCATGGTGCTCTACATGGTCGAACGCCTCGGGCTCGCGGACGCCCGGGCGGACGCCGTCTGGGGCGCCTTCTCCGCACTGGTGTACTCGATGCCCGTATTCGGCGGCTGGCTGGGCGACCGCGTACTCGGCGCGCGGCGGACGATGGTGCTCGGCGCCATCACCCTGGGGCTGGGCTACCTGCTGCTGTCGGTACCGCTGGAGGCCTCGTTCTTCCCGGCCATGGGCCTGATCGCCCTGGGCAACGGCCTGTTCAAGGTCAACCCGAACAACCTCGTCTCCCGGCTTTACGAAGGCCAGCGCTCCCGCCTCGACATCCTGTTCACGATCTACTACATGTCGCTCAATATCGGATCGTTCGTCTCGATCCTGCTCACCCCCTGGATCAAAAACCACCCGCAATGGACCATCGTGATCGGCCCCCTGCACTTCGACAGTTGGCACCTCGCCTTCGGCCTGAGCGCCATCGGCCTGACGCTCGGCCTGCTCAACTACGGGATATTTCGCCGCTACCTGCGCCCGTACGGTGCGGCACCGGATTTCGAGAAGCTGCGCTGGTCGCGCCTGGCGGCGGTCATCGCCGCCTCCCTGCTCATCGCCTGGCTGCTTTCGGAAATTGTCCGCCACCGTCCCGTCGCGCTGGCCGTGGTAGGTGGCTTCCTGCTGCTCATGATCTACGTTTTCGTCCATTTGCTGGTCACGGGCGAACGCAGCGATCGCAACCGCGTCGTCGCCTGCATCATCTTCACGCTCATGTCGGTGATCTGGGCGATCTACAACCAGCAGATCTATACCTCGCTCACACTGTTCGCACTACGCAACGTGCGCCACAGCCTGCTCGGCATCCACGTCTCGCCGGCCCAGTTCCAGGACCTCAACCAGTTCTGGCTGGTGGTACTGGCACTGCCGCTGGCCTGGCTCTACCAGCGCATGGGCCGAACGCGCCGCGGGGACTTTTCGATCGCAACCAAGTACGCCGTCGGGCTGTATCTGCTCGCCGCCGCCTTTTTCCTCTACGCCGCAGGCAGCCTCACGGCCGTCGGCGGCATTGTGTCACCTGACTGGCTGGTCGCCGGCTACGCGGCGCAGTCGCTCGGAGAACTGTTGATCAGCGCCCTCGGCTTTTCGATGGTCTCCCAACTCGTGCCCGAGCGCTCGCGCGGCATCATCATGGGCGCCTGGTTCCTGGGCATGGGCGTCAGCCTGTACGCCGGCGGCGCCATCGCCGGCCTGGCAAGCATCCCGCCCGGCATGACCGATCCGCGTGCGACGTTGCCCATCTACACCGGTCTCTTCGCCTGGCTCGGCGGCGGCGCACTGCTCTGCGCCCTTGCCGCCACGGCCATCATTCCCCTGCTAAAACGACTGATGGCAAAACCTGAACCTAAATCGGCTCAAACTTGACCCTGCAATTTGCCATGCCGCTTTCTTAACAAAGGACAATCATGCCAAGATAGCCGAAAGGCAAGACCAGCCCCCGTAAACGTCTTCTGAATTCTCCGGTTCGAGCGAAACGGCCTTTCTAGCCAGAAAAACGGCCTTCTCAAGGTCGGTATGCGAGCCGGTTTCCTTCAGCGCAATAGCGTAGAAATGCAGAGTCAGGAACCGGTCGCCAAAGAGCTCCTTGTAATCGTTATAAAGCTGAATGCACTTGCCGATGTCCTTACGTCGCCGATGGTAAACAAAGATCACCAAATACGCACGATAGCGTTCCTCGATCAGCTTATCTTCATCCTGTAGCGTGACCAGGTGCCGCTCCACGTCACTGCTGTCGGCGTTCTTTGCCTCCGCGGTGATCTCCAATTCAAGGGACCTGTCATTGGTCTTGGAACGCATATTCCGTCTCCCCTAGGGGCCATGATGCACTCAGAAACACGCCTGCAAAGCGCGGTTGGGAACTATCTGCTGACGCGGTGGGTCTATTTTTGACGAAAATGCTAGCATTTTGCATCCGATTTTGTCCCGATTCACCTCAACCGCACACTCACGGCACGCAGAAAAGGGAGGACGGAAATCTTTACATGCCCTGCAGGACGCTCCCCTTTTATCGACCTCGGGCCCTTTCGCCCGGCTCGGCGGTGGCGCCCTGTTTTTTGCCCTGCCCGCCATCGCAATCATCCACTCCCCGGCCGATCGATGGCCTGCCATCACCCACGACCCACAGGGGCCAATCCGCGACACTACTTAAACAGCAGAACATGAAGGCGCGTTCTCACCGCATCCGCGAGGGAGGTCCGCCAAACCTGGTGCTTTCAATTTGACAATTGACTTTCTTCAGTGTAAACGACATGGAGAACTTGCCCCCCATACGAACGGAGACCATTCGATGACCAAGATTTTCGTATCCCGCGGCTGCCACCGCATAGGTTCGACCGTGTTCGCGCTCACACTGCTGACGCTGGCGCCACTTGCGCTGGCTGCGCCCTTCGCCTATGTGGCGAATTCCGGCACGAACAATGTCACGGTGGTCAACACGGCAAACAACACGGTAGTAACGACCATCGGCGTGGGCCTCGGCGCCTTCGGCGTCGCGGTAAGCCCCGATGGCAGCCGGGCCTACGTAGCGAATGAACTTAACGGAAGCGTCTCCGTGATCGATACGGCAACCAACAAGGTCGTCGCAACCGTTTCCGTCGGGTCGAACCCCTACGGCGTTGCGGCAAGTCCCGACGGCAAGCAGGTCTATGTCGCAAACAATTCGAGTGGCAACGTTTCCGTGATCGATACGGCAACCGACAAGGTCGTTGCCACCGTTTCGATAGGCGGCCAGCCCGTCGGGATCGCGGTAAGCCCGGACGGCAAGCGGGTCTATGTCGCAAACAATTCGAGTGGCAACGTTTCCGTGATCGATACGGCAACCGACAAGGTCGTTGCCACCATGACCGCAGGCAGCGGGCCCTACGGGATCGCGGTAAGCCCCGACGGCAGCCGGCTCTATGTGGCCAATGCCTTCGGCGGCACCATCTCGGTCATCAATACCGCCACCGGCAAGACGGTGGCCACCGTCACCGTCAACAGCCCCCTTGGAGTGGTGGTAAGCCCGGATGGAAGCCAGCTTTATGCGGCGAACGAAGCTAGCAACAACGTATCTGTCATCAATACCGCGACGAACAAGTTGGTGACCAACATCGCCGTAGGTAAAAATCCCGGCGGCATCTCGATAAGCCCGGATGGAAGCCGGCTCTACGTCGCGAATAACTCTAGCGACAACCTCTCCGTCATCGACACCGCGACGAACAAGGTCGTCGCAACCGTCACCGTGGGCAATTCCCCCGCTTATCTGGGCCACTTCGTAGGCCCCGGGGCGTTGATTGCCATGAACAGCAGTGCCTCGGGGACCGCCGGCACTCAGCTGAGCGGCACAGTGCCAACACTCACGAACACCACGACCTGCACGCCTTCCGACCTCGTCGTGGAAAAGCCGGCCCACGGCAGCGTGACGCTCGACGCCAAGACGGGCGCCTTTACCTACACGCCTGCCTCGAACACCTACAGCGGCCCGGACGCGTTTACCTGGCGGGGCACCGCGCCGTCGGGTTGCACGGCAGCGAACGCGCCAACAACCCCGCAAAGCAATGTCGCCACCGTATCCCTCACGCTGACGCCGAAGATCACGGGACTTGCCAACACGACCATCACGGAGGGAAAAAGCACGCAGGAAACGTTCAGCCTCCGGGGGTCCGCACCTCTCACGCATACGCTCGCCAGCGATAATGCCACGATACTTCCTCCGGCCGGGTTGACGGTCAGCCCCCCTGCCTGCGGAACCGACGACACCCACCTGTCCTGCAGCCTGGACATGACTGCCGCTTCGGCATCAGGCACGGCAGCGGTGAGTTTGACCGTAACCGGCGCCAACGGCCTGAGTACCACGCAAACGGTCGACGTCCAGGTGAATGCCAACCTGTCGTCCGGTGGCGGCAGCAGCAGCGGCGGCGGTGGCGGAAACGCGCCGTTGACATTGATACTGCTCGCCGGAGTTTTGGCACTGGCCTTGTGG
>JBJKSR010000161.1:0-6527 GCA_046703965.1 Gammaproteobacteria bacterium
GCCCGTGGACGGCAGCAACCCGAAGACGGCATGGCAGGGCCTGACGCCGCTCAAGGACATGCCGAACGTGATGAACCCGCCCAACGGCTGGGTGTTCAACACCAACGATTGGCCATGGACGGCGGCCGGCAAGTACAGCCCCAAGGCCAAGAACTATCCGCAGTACATGGATATGTTCGGCCCGGACCCGCGCAGCCGGCACGCGCTGCTCATGCTGCGGGGCGCCCATGACTTCACCAAGGCCAAGCTGATTACCGATGCCTTCGATTCCTACCTGCCGGCGTTCGCGCGGCTGATCCCGATCCTGCTGAAGGACTACGACGGCCTGGCCGCGAGCGACCCGCTGAAGGCGAAGCTGGCCGGCCCGATCGGCGTGCTGCGGCACTGGAACTACCGCTGGGGCCTCGCCTCGATTCCGACCACGGTCGCGGTGTTCTGGGGCGACACGCTGTGGAACGAGGTCGCCGCCAAGGCCCGTGCCAGCGGCATCGACCCGCATGAGTTGAATATGCGGGTCTACGACTACATCGCCGAAAGGGCCACGCCGAAGGAACGCCTCGGGGCGCTCGCCAAGGCAGTCGCCCGGCTCAAGACGGACTTTGGCACGTGGGGCATCCCGTGGGGTTCAGTCAACCGTTACCAGCGCCTGGACGACTCTATCCACCCGCATTTCAGCGACGCCAAACCCAGCATCGGAGTGCCGTTCACCTCCTCGCGCTGGGGCTCGCTGGCCTCGTTCGGTGCGCACCCGTGGCCGGGCACCAAGAAGTATTACGGCAAAGACGGCAACTGCTTCGTCGCGGTGGTCGATTTCGGGCCTAAAGTCAGCGCCCGCGCGATCCACGTCGGCGGCACCAGCGGCAACCCCAAGTCGCCACATTTCACCGACCAGGCCGAGCGATACGTCAAGGGCAACCTGCGCACCGTGTACTTCTGGCCCGACCAGCTGAAGGGCCACACGGAACGCGTCTACCATCCCGGCCAGTAATAAAATCGATCTGGCACGTCATGGGTTGGGCGGACACGGGAAGACAGGCATTGCATTAGAGGCACAAATCTCGATCAGGTGAGGAGGCTGGGCATGACTACGCCGCAACGACCACTGCGCCGCTCGCGAAACAACCGGATAATTGCCGGCGTGATTGGCGGACTCGCCGATTATTTCGGCCTGGATCCGACTCTGTCTCGCGTGATCTACGTACTGGTATCGATCTTCTCCGTCGCATTCCCGGGAATCTTGATCTATATCCTGCTCTGGATCCTCATCCCGCCGGAAGATTGAGCGTAAATTGCCCGGAAGGGGCGGCACAGAAAGTCCAATCTGCCGCTTCGAGCTAGCCCGGCTCGCCCTCCGTCATTGCCACGGCCCCGGACCGTCACCGGCCACTACCATGTTCTTGACGACAACGTCGAATGCCGGATACTGACCGACTTGCGCGGGATTGGGGGAGGCGGTCACCGTGGTCTTGGGAGCCACAGGCTGGGGATCCCGGATTACGTTCACCGAAACATATTGAGTACCATATGGCGCGTCGGCCGTTAAGCGCATGCATGCCTTGCCTACCAAGAATGGCACACCGTGATTTGGTGGCAACAGGCATTTCCGGCAAGTCACCCCCAAAGAAGGGGCGGCCGGAGCCGCCCCTAAGAGCTCCTGTAGGGAGGAGCGAGGGAAAGCTTAGATACGTTGGCGCCTGATTGCGACCCCGAGTCCCAACAGGACAACAAGCGATAGCCAGCCGAAGCTGCCGATTCCGCCTCCGCTGACGCTGCCCGCGCTTCCGCCGCTACCGGCACTGCCGGTACCGCTGACGGCACCGGTCACGAGCAACGAGTTGGCGTTGGAGTAGTTGCTGTTCTGCGGCTCGCGGGCCGTACTTGCAAAGGTCATCGAATAGTAGTTCTGACTGAAGTCGGGTGCTATCTTCACTATTACGGTGACATCCTTCTCGTCGCCCTGCGCCATGTCACCCATGTCGCAGGTCACCGTACCGGAGGACGCAGCGCAGCTCTGTCCCGCATGCCCCGCATAGCTCATGCCGGCCGGCATATTGAAGGACATGTTGACCTGGCTCGCGGGACCGTCGCCAGCTACCACCATATTCTTGACGGTAACGTCGAATGCCAGGTACTGACCGATCTGCACGGGGTTCGGAGAGGCGGTCACCGTGGTCTTGAGGGCCACCGGCTGGGGATCCCAGGTTACATTCACCGGAACGTATTGAGCACTATATGGCGTGTCGCCCGTTAAGCGTATGTATGCCTCGGAAGTCGTGAACTCCGCATGACCCGTACCATTGAGGTTGACGTTTATGTCTGCGGAAGCTCCTGCAGCCACGGTTCCGCTTTCTGAAGAAAGCGTCATCCACGAGATGGGCGTGTAAACGCATTGGCCGTAACCGGGAAGCACCTCGGACGCAGCTATGCCGGAGGAGAACCCACTGTTCGTCAGCCCCCCAAACTGGTAGAAACCGCATGCCCCGGCAACTCGATATACGGCATCGAGTGCATTGGGTAACGATCGCCAACTGTCGCTTACCGGATCGTAGGCGAAGCCCGCATTGGTGACCGCCGTACCGAGATTTGTCATGCCGCCCTGAATAAGCAACTGCCCGTCGGCGGTGGAAGTGAACGCCGCCCCCCATAGACTGCCCTCGGGCACCGGAATGCGCGCCAGGGGTCCAGACCACGTATTGGCGCCCGGGTCGTAGGCATAGGTGTCAAACGGACCCGTTGGGCCCGCCCCGCCCGCGCAATAGATCTTCCCGTTAATGGCGCCGCAGGATTGCCAGGAAACGTCGATCGGATACGGCGCCGCGGAACTCCAGGCATCAGTCGTCGGATCATAGACTTCCACTGTCTTCGACCCGCATGTCCCCGCCGCGGTGCAGCCACCGATCACGAAAATCTTCCCGTTCAGACCAACCGCAACCGAGCCACCGCCCATAGAAGCCGGATTAGGAGCCCCCGTACTCCATTTCCCGGACGTTGGATCATAGATTGCCAATTGTGACGATATCCAGGGCGGTCCGAGCGTATCCCAGCCGTTGGTAACGTAGAGTTTCCCGCCGATTACCGCACAAGCGGGACGTTCGAGGGCCCTCGGCGCGCTTGCCAGCCGAGAATACGTCCCCGTAACGGGATCGTAAGAAATCAGATCGTTCATATACGCAGAGGTGGCCGTATCTATACCGCCAACCAGGTATACCGGATCGCCCGCCAATCCGCTGCTTGCCGCACAGTTGTCAAAGGAAGCCAACGGTAGATCGGCAATAGGAGCCCATCCCGAACCAGCGGCCAAAGCAGGGCTCTCGCTTGCACCCCCGCCGCTGCAGTCCGGAGGAGGCTGCGACGCCTCGCGGATACCAAGCGGCGACACTGCCGTCAGGCACTTGATTTCACGCAACGGCACCTTGGTACTGCCCAAACCTTCCGGCGCCTGTCCCTGTACAGCGTAGAGTCTGTAATAGGCGTCAGCGGTACCCGAATTCGACAGGGTGAGCGTGTCCTGTGTCTGCGTGTTCACCATGCCATGGATGTTCAACGCGGTGGGCGCCGCCTTGATCATGCCGGCGCTTAATGCGAAGTCCTCCTCATTGACGCTGTTATCCGCAACGGATACGTTGCCGGTCGCGTGTTCGTAATTATGCATGCTTGCAGAAACTACCCGATTACCAGAAGGAGAGAACATCAAGTAGTAACCGGCCGGCAGATTTGGATCAGCGGCATTATCAAAGCTCTTTGTACCGGCTCCGGTATCGTCGGAAATATCGGCGCCAACCAACGCTTTTGCCGTATTCTTATCGACTACCGAACCAATTACGAGTCCGCCAGAGACCGGTTTGCACGCGCCAAGCGATACGTCGTCTATCTGCGTATACCAATCCCAACTGCCGTTGTAATTGTAGTACCTCCAACGTATCTTCATTGCGGTCGCGCCGGAGATATATGGCGTCAGATCGATGGAGTACGTCTTCCCCGGCGTGTTGTAGTAGGCCCCGATGTTGCTCGTGATGTGCGCCATGTTGGTCCAGGTGCTCCCGCTATCCGTCGATATATCCACATCCAAGGCGGTATTACCGGAGAGTTCCTGGAAATTGACAAGGAAATGCAGTAGCGGGGCAGCACCAAGACCGTTGAGGGAGATCGACGGCGAAACCAGACTTGTATCGTATGCCCCGTGATACCCGAAAAGCAGTACGGGATAAAACGGTTCCACTGTCGCAGACGTTCCGGTACCACCCGTAAAATTCGGCCGCCCAAAGTCTGCAGTGTTGGTGATCCACTTTATGGGAGAGCCGCTGACGGCGTTGGTAACGGACCAACCTGTCGGCGGGAACGTACTGCCGTTGAAGTCTTGACCAAATCCCTGAACGGCCTGGTATCCCGGCGCAGTGCAAGCGGCGGTAACACCAAGGGAGATGTTCTTGGTGACGTCGGCCTGCAGGTTTGTCACCGTAACGGTATCGGGATGGTAACCATCCAGGTATGACTTCACCTGCAACGTGTAGTCGTTGCCTTGCGGAAGATTCAAGCTATAGTTTCCATTCTTGGGATTTGTCCACACGTCTGCCACCTGCCCATACGCCGGCGTCGATACCTTGACGTCGGCGTACAGGCCGTAGCCGTGCCCGGAGCCATCGGTGACGCTGCCGGAAATAGTTGCGTACTGTTTCTTGCTTAAGGAAAAGTTCTGCGTCGTAGTGCTTCCGTTCGAAACGGTCACGGAGTAAGACTGTTTAGCGAAGCCGAAATCGAACGCCGCTTCCGTGTATGTACCGACAGGCATTGTTACCGTGTAATTTCCGTTACTGTCGGTCTTGGTCTTTACCTGATCCGGGCTTATTCCTATTGTAATTGTCGCACCCGACAGGGGTTTTCCATTGCTCGCATCGGTCACCGTTCCCTGTAGCGTCCCGGTTTGTCCTTGCGTGCAATTCGCGAACTTCATGGAACCGATGTGAGTAGACCAGGAGAACGAATCCCCCGGTGTCGCCCAGTACTGATTGGCATACCAGAAGGTACAGTCGTCGGTGGGATCAATCTGCATTGACGTGTAGTCGCCCCAGCGATCGGAGGGGCCGGTGTCAGCGCCGCCGGCGGCCTGCAGCACCGTTTCGGGCTGGGTCATCCGACCCAGCGGATCCGTGGCCAAGCGGCCGGTATAAACAATCTCCGGATCCTGCGAAGGTCCGGCCTCGCTGAAGCCCATGGCGATGTCGCCCATATGGTCGAAGGCGATCGAGCCCATCCAGCGACTGTTGCCATCGGACGGCGCGTAGGTTCCCTGTTGGTAAATCGACCACGCCGTGGGTGAGGTACTCGCCGAAGGCGCGCGCAGTTCATACCAGCGCTCGCCCGTCGGAGGATTCCCGCTCGAATCGGCGCCCACCGTGTGCATGGCGACAATCGCCTGGTGATCGCCGAAATTGCGGTAGACCGCACGATACATCAGGCGGTCCGTGATCGCGTCCAGCATTTGCGAACTCGTGGCCTGTGGGATGCAGTTGCCGCGGGTACCGCAGACCAGGTCGGTAAAGGCATCCACTCCCAGGTTGCCGTTGTCGGTAAGAGTCGCAGCGGACGGGTTGGACCAGTCCACGTTCATCGACCAGATCTCCAGTCCGTACGGCGCACCGCTGCCGTAGAGGTTGGGACTGATGTAGTTGATGAACAATCCGGGTGCGCCCGACGGCGGCATGTTGCTGCCATCCATTGTCACCGGCAGGTCCGAGTAGGCGTTGCTTGTCTCGGTGAATTCCACCATCTGTGCGTTCGGATTGCCGTTCTGCATGGCGTTCGCGTCATAGGCAACGAAGTCGACGCCGTCGAAGGCGCCCGACGAATTGAAATCATTGAACGTGGCCAGATAGGAGCCCGGCCACACGGCAACCTTCGGATAATCGGGGAGACCCGACGAGATGGGGAAGGCATATACGTAGTAGGCGCCGGTGGGGTCACCGGTCTGCGAAATGGCCACGCAGTCATAATTGGTGGACCCGTTGACGGTGATCTGGCTGATCAGCCAACGGTGCGAGAGTTGATCGTAATTGACGATCGGATCGCTCGTACCGTCATTGAGACAGTCGCCACCCATGGAATTCCACAAGTTGGCGATATTAACGGGCCCCATGGCCAGGCTCCCGTCCGATTTATTGTAGACGGCAAACTCCACGTTCACCGTCTCGACGATGTAGTTCTCGCCTACCGCTGCGTTGGTATCGGGCGGCGTATACCCCGGGCTGCTGCCCGTGCTGGCCCCGAGACCATCAAAGCCGAGGCCCGGCGTGGTGAAATCATTCGGCTCGGCCATGCGGGGCATGCTCGTTTGCAAAGCCGTGTCGTGCACCCGGCGCAGCTTACTCAGCGCCGGCTTCTTCCGCTCCAGTGGCAGTACGATATGCGAGTGCGCCGGGCGAAGCAGGCCATCGTTCACCAGCTTCTCTCGCAATTTCGCGATCTGTTCCGCGGAGAACGTGCTATCACCGATGAGTCGGCGCAACAAGGGCGACAGGTCGGGGTAGCTC
>JBJKSR010000162.1:0-3989 GCA_046703965.1 Gammaproteobacteria bacterium
GAGCGGCTCGGCCCCGGACTTGAGCGTCGCGTTCTACGTCGGCGTCGTGCTCGGCGAGCCCGACACGGGACTGTCCGACAGCGTCGTCCCGACACGCGACGGAATGTGCCCGACGCCGAACGCCGGATCGGCGCCGCCGACGGCATAGGCGGTGATCGGCGGCAGCCCCTGTGGTACCGGCGTGTACCCGAGGGCGTACACGGAAGACCCTGTCCATTGCACGATGCTGCCATCCGCCAGTCGGGCGGTCGGGTAGTCCCCGAAGTGGATCTCCTTGACGCCGGTGGTGTTGATCGACGCGGGCACGGTCAGTGGATACCCGTTCCCATCAGCACCCCAGGCTACGACCGTGCCGTCCGCCAGCAACGCCAGACTGCCGTTCTGGCCGGCGGCGACCGCCACGACATTCGACAGGCCGGCAGGCACATTCGTCTGGCCATGCTTGTCATCGCCCCAGGCGACCACGGTGCCGTCGCTCTTGAGCGCGAGCACGTGTTTAAACCCGGCCGCGACGGCCACGACGTTGCTTTGCGCCGCCGCGGGTATCGTCGTTTCGCCGTCGGTGTTGTCGCCCCACACGACGGCGCTGCCGCCCTGGGTCACCCCGGCGATGATGGCCCCGCCCACTGAAATCGCTGTGAGCGGCGGCAGGTTGCTCGGCGGCAGCATGGACTGTTGGTACGAGTCAGTGCCCCAGACGACGACGCTCCCGTCCGCCCGGAGCGCGGCGCTCGGGTCAGCGGGCCAGACATAGAGCTCATCCTCGGCACTCACCTGGACGACATTGGACAGGCCGGCCGGGACCTTGGCCCCATCCCCCGCACCCCAGGCTACGACGGTGCCGTCGTTCATCAGCGCCAGCACGTCGTCGAAGCCGGCCGTGATCGCTTTCACGCCCAGCAGTCCAGGTGCGGGAGGGACACTGTAGCTCGAAAGACCTTGGCCCCACTCCACCACGTCAGGCGTCTTCAGCGTCAGCGACGTGGAGGCCTGGGAGGCCGCATAGATCGGGTCACCGCCGAACGTGGCCGATACCGCGCCGGGATAGACGCCGCTCGCGAGCGACGATGGCGCGGGCACGGTCAACGTGGCGACGCCGGTCCCGTCGGTGGTTGCGGTCCCGACATTCGAGCCCTGCACGCTGAACGACACCGTGCGGTTCGGCAGCAGTACGCCGATGGTCGCGCTGAGCGTGGGGCGCAGGGTGATCGCGCCGCCGGCGGGCCCGACCACCGGGTCGGGGGCGATCGTCGTCGCCAGGGGCTGGGCGTTGTTCATGTAATCGAACGCCAGGGCGTTGGATGTCCCGCACGAGGTGGGGTTCGGCGCTGACGCTCCGCAGTCCGTGACCACAGTGATGCTCGTCGTGCCCGGAAACCCCGTCGGTGAGATGGGCGTCGTGAACCCCAGATAGGAATCGGACAGGATCGTCGGGTTGGATACCACGGCCGTCTTCCCGTTCATCGTGATGTCGACTTCGGTCGCCGTGGTGAAGCCGCTGCCCTCGATCTCCACCTGCGTGCTGCCGGAATAGGCGCCTGAGCTCGGCGTCATGGCGGTGAGCGTCGGTGCCCCAACGTACTGATAGAACAACTGCTGCGATGTCCCGCACGCCGTGCCGCCCGTGTTGGGGCAGGCGTTCTCGACCGAGACCGGCACGGAGGTCCCCACCGTACCGGCCGGCACCTTGAGGGTCAGCGACGAATCGGTGACATGGGTACAGTACTGGTTGCAGTAGATGTCCGTGTTCCCGAAGTGGACGATGGCATCGCCTCCGCCGAACCCGCTTCCGCTGAGCGTGATCTGATCGCCGCCGGCCGGCAGGCCGCCCGTCCTCGACAGCGCCGTCAGCGTCGGCGCCGCCTTGTAGGTCATCAGCGCGCCCTGGAGGTCCTGGCTCGTGCCGCAGACGATGTTCGTGTACACGTTCCCGAAGCAGGCGGACTGCACGTGCACGTACACGCTGCCCGCCGCGTGCGCCGGCGCCGTCGCAATCACGAGTCCGGGCTCCGAAGCGCAGACCGCGTACTCCGAATCGGCCTGTCCCACACCACACTGCGCGAAGCCGGCCGGCGTGTTCCCGAACCGCACGCCCGTGACCCGGCCCATGCCGTAGCCGGTGATGTAGTACGTCGTGCCACCGTTGGACGAGCTCTCGGGCGCTTCGAACGTGCCGAACTTCGTCTCCGCCTTGAGCGAGGTGATGATCGGCGGCGGGGCGTAGAACACATCCTCGTCGATCGTGGTGCCCCATTCATGGATGACCATGACGTCGTGGTTGATGATGGCCGGTAATGTCCATTCGCCGTACTGGTCCTGCACGAGCGAGAACGAGGGGGCGTGCGCCGGCGGATAGATCTCGAGCGACGTGTTCGAGAGGATCTTGAATGGAACGTTGATGGCGTCACCCGCCGCCGCGCTGCAACTGGTCGGCGACGCACAGATGTCCACCCCCGTCACGCCGCTGCCCGGGATGGGCGCGCCGTTGTACGGCACCGGGTTGAACGCGTTGCCGTCGACCTGGATGACCGTGCCGCCCGCGCTGTCCACGGCCTGGGGCGCGAAGTCCTTGATGGTCGTCGCCGCAATCGGCGCGTACTGGACCGGGACCGAGATGCTCTGTGTCGGCGTCAGCCCCCCATCGAAGCCGGAACTCGAAGGCGTGATGAAATTCACCCACTGGGGGATGTCGCCCAGTTCCGGCGTCTGGGCGAAGATGACCCCGCCCAGCTTCCGGAACCTGAGCTGCATCTTGAGATGTTCCAGGGCGGTGTACTGGAAGCCGGAGAAATAGACGGAGGCATTGTCCTGGGAGTCTGGCGTCACAGAGACGTCCTGCGGCGCGCCGCCGGTGAAGTAGTACGTGCCCCAATCTTGCGCACCATTCGACCCGTTGGTGGCCTGGACGTCCATCGAAAAACCGCCGTTGACTGGCGGATCGATGTAGAAGATGTTGCAGAGCAGGATGTCGAAGGGTGACAGGAACTTGCCGACCAACGGTGGCAGTTTCAGCGAGAAGCCGAGCGTCGAGCAGACCGTGGGCGGCACGCGAACGGTGGAACCAGGCGCGAGCGGCGGCGCCGCATTCGTCTGCGAGAATGTCGACAGCGGCGAGGGGGCCGGGATGCTCATGTTGTAGGTGCAGGGGTCCAGCCCGACCTTCCCGCACCCGGTCGCCGTGTCGAATTGAAAGCCGACCTGTATCATCGCTCCCGCGCCAAACTGGAAGGACGGTACCGTGCCGGTCCCCACCGGCGTGACGTTGATCGCGACCTGACGTGGATCGCCCGGCGGGGGAACGTAGGGCCGCGGATCGGGACACGGATTGGTGGAGAAGTTGTAGCCCTCGCTGATGCACTGCCCGACCCACGCGTAGTACTGCTGCGTCGCGACGTCCACCGCGGTGAACTTGAAGGGGAACTCGTAGAAGCCGCCGCTCGTCGCCAACGACATGTTGAAGGACGTCACGTACATCTGGAAGCCCAGGACGTTGATCAGCTGGAGCGGCGCAAACTGCGGCGCGATCGTCAATGACGGATAGCCGAGGCACCCCGGAAAGTCCATCTCCCATCCGGTGGGGTCGAATCCGCCATTCAAGCTGCAGTTCCCGGTCGTCGACGACCCCGTGGTGCTCTGACCGGCGTGCGGTGTCGAGTGCTTGAGGATCGCCTGGAGTTTCTGGACCGGTCCCTGGTTGATCTGGAGATCGCTGAGGTCTTCCACCACGCGCGCCACCAGCCTGCCGTCGACCTCGTGCGCCCCGACGAACACCGGCGTGCCGACGTGGAGCGCGCGCGGGCCGTTGTTCGCGATTTTGGTCATCGGCCCGAGCGCCACGGTGTGCGTGTGGCGGCCGTCGTTCAGAACGAGCCGGTGCGGCGACACGGCCATCACCTGGCCGAGAAAGCCGACACCGTCGGGGCCTTCCGGTGGGGGAGTCGCCGCTGTGGCGCCCAGCCTCACCATCAGGAACACGGCCATCAACGCCG
>JBJKSR010000163.1:0-3594 GCA_046703965.1 Gammaproteobacteria bacterium
CCCAACGACCCCGGCGCGCTGCTTGCCCTAGACCAGACAGCGCTTGCGCGAAGCGGGTACGCGAAGCATGTCGCCGTAGCTCGCAAGGATCACGTCCTCGCGCTCGGCCAGGTCGACCGCCAGGTCCAGGCGCGGGATCGCGAGCACGCACACCGGACAGCCCGGGCCGTGAACCAGTTCCACGTTGTCGGGCAGAAGGTCCTGGACGCCGTGGCGGAATATGGCGTGAGTGTGGCCGCCGCAGAACTCCATCAGGTGGTAGCGGCGGTGCGGATCGGCCTCTTGCGCCAGCTTGTGGGCCAGGGCGGCCGCGGCCTGTCCGTTACGAAACTCTTGGATATACCGCATCGGGGGATACTCCGATGGTCTCCGCCAGTTCCGCGAACAGGGCGAGGGTCTTCTCGGCCTCCTCGACATCCAGTTTGCTGAGCGCGTGGCCGACGTGGACGATGATGTAATCGCCGGGCCGGACGTCGTCGAGCAGGGCGACCGACGCGTAGCTGCGGATGCCGCCGGTGTCGATGAGGGCGACGTCGTCCGGGAACAGTTCCACCACGCGGGCGGGGACGGCGAGGCACATACTTCAGCCCGTCCTCGGCAACGTGGCCGTCGGGCGGGCCCTGCGCTTCTGGCGTACCCATTCCAGCCACGGCTCGATTCCGTCGTCGATTCGCGCCGATACTTTCAGAAACGGCGCCTCGCTGCCGAGCGCCCGGAGGGCCTCCTCGGCGCTCAACGGATCGAAATCCCCCTTCAACGCGTCGAGCAGGTCCGTCTTGGTGAGCAGCACCAGGTCCGACCCGCGGAACATCACGGGATACTTGGCGGGCTTGTCGTCGCCTTCCGTCGTGCTGAGCAGGGTTACGTCGAAGTGTTGGCCGAGATCGAAGCTCGCGGGACATACCAGGTTGCCGACGTTCTCGATGAACAGGACATCCACCTCGTCGAGATCCAGGTTGTGCAGGGCGTCATGGACCAGGTGCGCGTCGAGGTGGCACGCCGTGCCGGTGGTGATCTGGACGGCCGGCACGCCGCAACAACGGATCCGCTCCGCATCGTTTTCCGTTTCCAGGTCGCCCTCGATGACGGCGATGCGCAGGTCTCCGCCGAGGGCGCGTATCGTGGCTTCCAGGAGGCTGGTCTTGCCGGCGCCCGGGGATGACATCAGGTTGATGCCGAGCACGCCGTGGGCGTCGAAGTGTGCGCGGTTATGGGCGGCCTGCCGGTCGTTGTAGTCGAGCAGGTTCGTCAACACTTCGATCGTGTTTTCGCCCGAGGGCGCGTGGATCGCGTGTGCATGTTCCGCATTGCCGGCGGTCACGGTGCAGCCACAGGTGTCACACATGGTCAAGCTCCTCTGTCTGGTTCGGGGCCGGGCTCTCCGGCCCGCCGGGGTCGGCTTGCAGCTCCACCCGCGCAAGAACGAGTTCGTCGCCGCCGAGCAGGGCGGTGCGGTAGTCGCCGCACTCGGGACACACCAGCCGGTTGGGCGGTACGGTCGCCTCCCGGCCACACGTGCGGCAGCGTATTCGCGGCAACGTCGTCTCGGTCAGCAGCGACGCCTGCGACGCCAGGGTGCCGTATCGTGCGACCTGGAAAGTTCTTTCCAGCAACTCCGGCACGACGCCCGAAAGCGGGCCGATCCGCAGCGTGATGCGGCTTACCCGGGTCGCGTCATTCTGCCGCGCGATCTCTTCGACCTGCGACAGGAGCGCCTGGCAAATTGCAAGCTCGTGCATAAGGTTCAACCTCCACGAAAGTATAGAAGCGCCATCGCGCCCGGGGGGTTGACCCAGATCAATTGCACGGGTATTTCCCGGCGGTTGCCCAGCAGCGAGGCGGCACGCGCCCGTCGGGGCAAGCGGGGGGAATTTGCCGCCGGATTGATTTCGATCAACAACATTGCCTCGCCTCGAAGCTACGCTTTTCCGAAAGCGTCGCGAGGTACATGGAATGCAGGCTGCCGTACCGAATTCGGTTCACGCTCGCGAGAACGCATCCCGCACCGCAGACAACGGGCCGGTCGTGCTGGGCATCGGCAACATCCTGCTGGGTGACGACGGGACCGGTGTCGCGGTGGCCGAATCCCTGCGCGATGAGATGGCCGGTCGCGACGTGACCGTTGTCGACGGCGGCACCCTCAGCTATTCGTTGCTCTCGCTCATCGAAGACGCGGGACAGCTGATCGCCATCGATGCGGGAAATACGGATTCCTGTCCCGGCACCGTTGCGGTATTCGAGGGCGAAGCGATGGACGATTACCTCGGGCGGCGCTCTTCCGGCACGGTTCACGAAATCGGGCTGCGCGACCTGTTGGACATGGCACGCTTGCGCGACGCCCTGCCGGCGCGCAGGGCGCTGGTGGTCATACAACCCGGCAGCGTGGAGTTGGGCAGTCGCCTGAGCGCCGAAGTCGAAAGCGCCGTTCCCGCAGCGGCCGAGGAAGTCCGCGGTCTCCTGGTGTCATGGTCATGACGCGGATCGCCGATATCCCGATTTCTTCGGGGGCCCCGCAGCCGCCCCGGGAGCCGTCGGAAGAGCAAACCATCGGCGGTGGCGTCGTCGCCATCCTCCACCAGATCGAACATTTGCTGTCCCAGCTCGCCGAAACCGGCGAAGGCGGCGCAATCGACCTGCACAGCCTGCCCATGGCGCCCGGCGACTACGAAAGTCTGCGCAAGGCGCTTGGAGACGGCGAAGTCGTGGCCACCTTGAACATCGGCAGCCCTTCCTACATCCGGGAGACCGCTTTCCATGGCACCTGGTGGGTGCAGCACTGCGATCCTTCCGGCGAAGTGGCCGCGGAATACCTGGAGATAACCACCGTGCCCGCGATGCTGGCGTCGGATCTGCACGACGTGCGGTGCGGTGCGCACATGCTGAAGAATCGAATCCCGCAGATGACGGCCTTGAGCAATGACGAGGGGTAGGAATATGAGCGACTCCAACCTGACCAAGCAGACGGTGGGCGACGTCCTGGACCAACACGGAGTCAGCCGACGAACCTTCCTGAAGAGTTGCATGCTCGCGGCCTCGGCCATGGCGTTGTCGCCGCTGGCCGGCCGCGCCATGGCCCGGGAACTGGTCGGAAAACGGCGACCGTCGGTGATCTACCTCTCGTTCCAGGAATGCACCGGGTGCCTGGAATCGCTGACCCGCTCGTTCAATCCGACCCTCGGGCACCTGATCTTCGACGTCATTTCGCTCGACTACGACGACACTCTGATGGCGGCGGCCGGCCACGCCGCCGAGGCCGCGAAAGACAAGGCCATGCGCGACAACTACGGACAGTATGTCCTGATCGTGGATGGCGCCATCCCCCTGGCGTTCGGCGGCGCCTGCCACACCGCGGCGGGCAAGAGCGCCATCCAGATCCTGAAAGGTGCGGCAAAGGGGGCGCGGGCGATCATCGCGGTCGGCACTTGCGCCACTTTCGGCGGTATTCCCCATGCACGGCCGAACCCGACCGGGGCGATCGGGGTCCGGGATCTGATCAAGGACAGACCGGTGTTCAACGTCTCGGGATGCCCCCCGATTCCCCTCGTGATGGCGGGAAGGATCCTGCCTTTCATCGCTTTCGACTGCGTTCAGGAG